>NZ_JAOTQU010000030.1:0-95225 GCF_025685765.1 Pseudomonas sp. PDM13
ATCACCAGAACTCAGCAATCAGCTGAGCTCAAATCCTCTAGCAACACTTAACGCACACAGAGCCAATGAATTCGCCCCTACAGGAGTCGCGCAGCCTGTAGGTCGGGTGCAACCCGACGTTTACGGCGCCTGGAACATCTTCACACCTTGCGCAACGCCTCCACCTTGCCGGTGTGCACCTGCAATTCCGCCGGGATGCGCCGTTCGAAGGGGGTGGAGAGGATCAGCGAGGTCTTGCTGGCGCCGTACTGGCTGAGGCGGTCGATCAGGTCCTGCAGCTCCGGCATGGTCGCCACGGCGGCTTTCATCAATACGCAGGCGTCGCCGGTGATGCGGTGGCAGAGGGAGATCTGCGGGATCTTCTCCAGGGCCTCCAGGGCGCGCTTGGAATCATGGTCGGCGAGGCGCAGCTCGATCACGCACTCGATGGGCAGGCCGATCTTCGCCGGATCCACGGCGGCGTGGTAGCCGGTGATCACCCCGCTGGCCTCCAGCTTGGCCACGCGGTCGGCCACGGCCGGGGGCGAGAGGTTGACCCGGCGCGCCAGGTCGGCGAACGAGGCGCGTCCGTTCTCCATCAGCGCCGAGAGCAGCAGGCGATCATACTTGTCCATCGTTGGTCTCCACGCGCTGTGTTTAGGAAAAAAGGCAAACAGCGTTTATTGGCGTTGATTCGAAAGTTAAGTGGCCATTGAAGCAGGTTTCATCGCTTATTTTCCCCATATGGCCTTGCATAGAATAAACACCCTGCCAACCGGATCGTCGAGCCCCCCATGCCTGCGCAACGTTTTCCCCTCCTGCTGATCGGCGCCTTCATCGCCCTCTACATCATCTGGGGGTCCACCTACCTGGCGATCCGCATCGGCGTCGAATCCTGGCCGCCGCTGCTCATGGCCGGCGTGCGTTTCGTCATCGCCGGCAGCCTGATGTTCGCCTGGCTGCGCTGGCGCGGGGCGCCCATGCCCACACTGCGTGAATGGAAGGCCGGTGCGGTGATCGGCGTGCTGCTGCTCAGCTGCGGCAATGGCGGCGTCACCCTCGCCGAGCATCTGGGCGTGGCCTCCGGCGTCGCCGCCCTGGCGGTGGCCACGGTGCCGCTGTTCGCCCTGGTGTTCGGGCTTATCTGGGGCCAGCGCACCACGCGCCTGGAATGGGCCGGCATCGTCCTCGGGCTGATCGGCATCGCTCTGCTCAACCTCGGCTCCAACCTCCAGGCCAGCCCCCTGGGCGCCGCACTGATCATCTTCGCCGCCGCCAGCTGGTCCTTCGGCTCCATGTGGAGCAAGCACCTGCCGCTGCCCGCCGGCCCCATGGCCAGCGCGGTGGAAATGCTCGCCGGCGGCGCCGCGCTGCTGCTGGGCAGTGCACTGAGTGGCGAGCGCATGGAAACCCTGCCCACCCCCGCCGGCTGGGCGGCCCTGGCCTACCTGGTGGTGTTCGGCTCGATCATCGCCTTCAGTTCCTACCTCTACCTGCTGAAGAACGTGCGCCCGGCGGCGGCCACCAGCTACGCCTACGTCAACCCGGCAGTGGCGGTACTGCTCGGCGTGCTCTTCGCCGGTGAACACATCGGCGGCGAGGAGGGCCTGGCGATGCTGGTGATCATCAGCGCCGTGGTGCTGATCGGCCTGCCACAGTGGCGCAAGACCAAGGAGCCGGTGCTGCAGCAGACGAGCTGACGGCAGGCCGGAATCCGGCCAAGGAACGCAGGTAGTTTTCCAACGGCCTGATAGAATTGCGCCTTTCCGTTCCCTGGCTGTTACCTCCATGACCTTCGCTTCCCTTGGCCTGATCGACCCCCTGCTGCGCGCGCTCGACACGCTCGGCTACCAGACCCCATCGCCGGTGCAGGCCGAGGCGATCCCCGCCGTACTCAAGGGTCGCGACCTGATGGCCGCGGCGCAGACCGGCACCGGCAAGACCGCCGGTTTCGCCCTGCCGCTGCTGCAGCGCCTGACCATGGAAGGCCCGCAGGTGGCCGCCAACTCGGTGCGTGCCCTGGTGCTGGTGCCCACCCGCGAGTTGGCCGAGCAGGTTCACGAGAGCTTCCGCGTCTACGGGCAGAACCTGCCGCTGCGCACCTATGCGGTGTACGGCGGGGTCAGCATCAACCCGCAGATGATGAAGCTGCGCAAGGGCATCGACGTGCTGGTGGCCACCCCCGGCCGCCTGCTCGACCTGTACCGGCAGAACGCGGTCAAGTTCAACCAGGTGCAGACGCTGGTGCTGGACGAGGCCGACCGCATGCTCGACCTCGGCTTCTCCCGCGAGCTGGACGATGTCTTCTCCGCGCTGCCGCGCCGCCGCCAGACCCTGCTGTTCTCCGCCACCTTCTCCGACGCCATCCGCCAGATGGCCCGCGAGCTGCTGCGCGACCCGCTGTCCATCGAGGTCAGCCCGCGCAACGCCGCCGCCCGCAGCGTCAAGCAGTGGGTGACCACCGTGGACAAGAAGCGCAAGTCCGAGCTGTTCCTGCACCTGCTGCAGGAGCGCCGCTGGGGCCAGGTGCTGGTCTTCGTCAAAACCCGCAAGGGGGTCGATGAACTGGTGGACGAGCTGCAACGCACCGGCGTGTCCGCCGACGCCATCCACGGCGACAAGCCGCAGCCCTCGCGCCTGCGCGCCCTGGAGCGCTTCAAGGCCGGCGAGGTGCAGATCCTCGTCGCCACCGATGTCGCCGCCCGTGGCCTGGACATCGACGACCTGCCCCTGGTGGTCAACTTCGACCTGCCCATCGTCGCCGAGGACTACGTGCACCGGATCGGCCGCACGGGCCGTGCCGGCGCCACGGGCGAGGCCATCTCCCTGGTCTGCGCCGACGAGGTCCAGCTGCTCTCGGCCATCGAAGTGCTGATCAAGCAGACCCTGCAGCGTCGCGACGAGCCCGGTTTCGTCCCCGATCACCGGGTGCCGCAGACCGACGCCACCGGCGCCATCCTGAAAAAGCCCAAGAAGCCGAAGAAACCCAAGGAGTCCCAGGGCAAGCCGGGCAGCGCGCGCCTGGGCAACTGGATCGACAGCGAGGCGCCGAAGGCCAAGGCCGTGCGCAAGGGCCCCGGGTTCGGCAAGGCGAAAAAGGGCTGACTGCTACCGCCCGGTGTAGCGTCGGGTGACGCAACGCGGGGCGAGGCGAACCATCGAGGTGCACTGCGCAGGCCGTTGAGCGAGGCGGCGCGCAGGCTGGCGCGGGATTGGCTAGAGTTCGGGATATTGGCGCAAATCGTGCATTTCTGTGCGAAATGATGAACGCCTAGTGTGTTTGAAGCGCCGTCCCACGTCAGACGATTCCATGATGCGCCCCAAGGAACTCAAGCACTGGACCACCGGTGTCGCCCACCTGCTGTCACAGCCCGCCGGCCGTGCGCGCCTGCTCGGCCTCGCCCAGTGGCTGCAGCAGATCTGCCACGTCGACCACTTCGTGCTCTTCGTCTACGAGGGCAACCACCGGCCCCTGGCGCTGTTCGACACCTTCCCGGCGGACAAGCGCCACGTTTACGTCGAGGATTACCAGGTCGGCCCCTACCTGCTCGACCCCTTCTACCTCGCCTGCACCCGCAACCAGGCTCCCGGCCTGTGGCGCCTGCGCCAGTTCGCCCCGGACCACTTCTACCTGGGCGAGTACTACGTCACCTACTACCAGCAGACCGGCCTCACCGAGGAGATCGCCTTCTTCATCGACCTGGCCGACGGCGCCAAGGCGGTGCTCTCGCTGATGCGCAGCGCCTGCAGCCCGGCCTACAGCCGCGACGAGATGCAACTGCTCGACTGCGCCCAGGCGGTGGTCGAACAGGTGGTGGGGGAGGCCTGGGAACAGCGCCGTGCCCACCAGCCGCGCCCGGCCCAGGACCTGGACTACAAGATCCGCGAAACCTTCGAGCAATTCGGCGCCCACCTGCTCACCGCCCGTGAGCAGGAAGTGGTGCAGATGCTCCTGCGCGGGCACTCCAGCGCCTCGGTGGCGGAGCACCTGGCCATCAGCCCCGGCACGGTGAAGATCCACCGCAAGAACATCTACGCCAAGCTCGGTATCGGCAGCCAATCGGAGCTGCTCGGGCTTTTGGTGCGCGACCTCGCCGGCCAGCGGGAGGCGGTCAGCGAAGCGGTATTGCGCGCGGCGATCTGAGGCATTTCGCTTATCGCCAAGTGGAATTTAGCGGCGCTGATCAATAACCATCCATCATGCTGGAAGCCGCGCGGCGCTTGGCCCCGAGCCGCCTGTCCACGAGTTATCCACAATCCGTTCCACAGATAATGTGAGCAGAAAACCGCACCCCCTGCGGCATTTCGGCCTGTGCGGCAAGCCTTTTTATGCAGAAAAAAAGCTTGCCTTCGCGGGGCCCGGGTGGCAGGCGCTTTTCGTCGCCACTGCGACCTGAAATCGCAGTTTTGCACCGCTGTTCATTTTTTGTACATATTCGCAAGGTGCCCGTATCCAGTGGGCTGTAGAATGTTATAGACGAGTTATCCACAGCTTCATCCACCGTTTCTGTGGGCACTCGTACCCTTGCCCGGCAGGGTTCGATCTGCTAGCCACCGACGCACTCCGGGGTAGAGCGATTGATCGTTTTTTGAGCAGTTTGCGGTGGCCCCTGTCGGGAGTGGTGCGCACGCGCCCATCCACCCTCTGTCCACAAAGTTATCCACAGCTTCTGTGCATAGCTGCGGCAACCGACTGGGTGCTGGTTGTGGCCGGCCAGCCCTATCCCCGGAGGGATATATACAGCCCGAAACGGCGGTTGCTAGCGTGGCTCCACAAGCAGGAACACCTGGAAAAGGGGCTGGTCGTGAGCGATGCAGAGGCTGTCTTCGATATCGAATTCCGCAACGTGGAAAAGAGCTACGGCTCGGTGCGCGCGGTCAGCGGGCTGAACTTCAAGGTCCGTCGCGGCGCCTTCCACTCCTTCCTCGGCAGCTCGGGCTGCGGCAAGACCACCACCCTGCGCATGATCGCCGGCTTCGAGCAGCCCAGCGCCGGTGAGGTCTGGCTCGGCGGCCGCCCGGTGGCGGGCATCCCGGCGCACCAGCGGCCGGTGAACATGGTGTTCCAGAGCTACGCGCTGTTCCCCCACCTCACGGTGGCGGAAAACATCGCCTACGGCCTGCGCTACCTCAACCCGCGCCCGGATCGCGACGAGCAGCGTCGCCGCGCCGACGAAGCCCTGGAGATGGTGCGCCTCGGCGGCTTCGGCCAGCGCAAGCCCCACGAACTCTCCGGCGGCCAGCAGCAGCGCGTGGCCCTGGCCCGCGCCCTGGTCAACAAGCCCACGGTGCTGCTGCTGGACGAACCCCTGGCGGCGCTGGACCGCAAGCTGCGCAAGGAGATGCAATCCGAGCTGCTGCGCCTGCAGCGCGAGGTCGGCATCACCTTCGTGCTGGTCACCCACGACCAGGAAGAGGCACTGTCCATGAGCGACAGCATCAGCGTCATGCAGGACGGCGGCATCATCCAGACAGCCACCCCCGAGCAGCTCTACGAAACCCCCGCCAGCCGCTACGTGGCGGACTTCATCGGCGAATCCAACCTGTTCACCGGCACCGTGCGCCAGGTGGACGGCGACCGCGTGCTGCTGGACATGCCCCAGGGCCTGCAACTGGCCAGCCCGGCCACGCCCACCGGCCCGCGCCTGGCCGCCAGCGACCCCGGCTGCATCGCCGTGCGCCCGGAGCAGATCGCCATCGGCAACGCCGCCGACGCCCTGGCCCGGGAGATCAGCCTGGCCGGCGAGGTGGTGGACCGCATCTACCTGGGCAACCTCACCGAATACCGCGTGCGCACCGAGCCCTTCGGCATCGTCTGCGTGCGGGTGCCGGGCCACACGGGGCGCGACAAGGCGGCCTTCGAGCACGGCGCGCCGGTGCGCATCGGCTGGGACCAGGCCGCCGGCCTGGCCATGGCGCTCTAGGTTTCATACCCCCTGCAAGGCATCGCGGGGGCTTCTGCAGTGAATAAAAACCACAGACGAACTGGCGGGGTAGCAGGCAATGGACCGTAAAGACTTCATCAAACAGATGCGCAGCTGGCAGAACGGCTCCATCACCCGACGCGAATTCCTCGGCCGCACCGGCCTCGGCCTGGCCGCCGCGGTGGTCGCCACCCACATGCCCGGGCTGCTCACCAGCAAGGCCTATGGCGCCGACAAGGCCATCGGCGACCGCGTGGTGCTGGCCACCTGGCCGAACTATCACAACGCCGAGAACTTCGCCGCCTTCGCCGAGAAGACCGGCGCCCACGTACAGATGAACGTCTTCGGCTCCAACGAGGAGATGCTCGCCAAGCTCCAGGCCGGCGGCAGCGGCTGGGACCTCTTCGTGCCCACCAACTACACCATCAGCACCTACGTCGAGCTGGGCCTGATCGAGCCGCTGGACCTGGCGCGCCTGCCCAACTTCGATGCCGCCAGCTACGAGAAGCGCTTCATGGAGCAGGGCATTGTCGACGGCAAGCTCTACGCCGTGCCGAAGAACTGGGGCACCACCGGCTTCGTCTACGACAGCGACAAGATCAAGTCCAAACCCAGCAGCTGGAAAGAGTTCTGGGAACTGGCCAAGGGCGACGCCTCCGGCCGGGTGATGGTCCACGACTACCAGCTCACCGCCATCGGCAATGCGCTGAAATCCTTCGGCTACAGCTTCAACTCGCTGGACCCGAAAGAGCTGGCCGACGCCGAGAAGCTGCTGCTGGAGGTCAAGCCGCACCTGTTCGCCATCAACTCCGACTACCAGCCCTCGATGCGCAACGGCGATGCCTGGATGTCCATGTGCTGGACCGGCGACGGCTCGCAGCTGCACCGCGACCTGCCGAACATGCAGTTCACCCTGGGCAAGGAAGGCGGCGAGCTGTGGAGCGATTTCTTCGCCATCCCCAAGGGTGCCGAGCGCCCGGATGCCGCCTACGCGCTGATCAACTTCCTCCTCGACCCGCAGGTGAACAAGCTGGAAGTGGAAGCCCACGGCTACCCCAGCGGCGACAAGCGCGTGGATGCGCTGCTGCCAAAGGCGATGCTCGACGACCCGATCATGTACCCGGCCGCCGAGCTGCTCAGCGCCCTGGAGTTCGGCGCCGCCGCCACCCTCACCAGCCCGGAGCGCGCCGAACTGATGGCGCGTTTCAAGGCTGCCTGACCGTCGCTGCCGTCGCAGGGGCGAGCTCCACCCGTGAATCGCGACGCCGCATTCGCGAGCAGAGCTCGCTCCCAGGTCGCCTCCATGAATCGTAGGGACTCTTCCATGAACGTCGCTCTCAGCGCTCCCGCAGCGGTCGATGCGGGCCAGGCCCCGCCGGTTGAAAGCCGCAGCCTCGGCCGCCGCGTCACGCTGCTCCTGCTGCTGCCTTCCACCCTGTGGTTCCTGCTGATGCTGCTGATGCCGCTGGTGATCATCCTGGTCTTCAGCCTCGGCGAGCGCAGCCCGGTGGGGGGCTATGCCGCCGCGCTGACCCTGGACAACTACCTCAACCTCGGCTCACGGGCCAAGGCCTTCGCCAACACCCTGTTCCTCGCCCCGGTGGGCACCCTGGTGTGCCTGCTGGCGGCCTACCCGCTGGCCTACTTCCTCGCGGTGAAGGTGCAGCGCAACCGCTCGCTGCTGCTGACCCTGGTGATCGTGCCGTTCTGGACCAGCTTCCTGATCCGCACCTACGCCTGGATCTTCATCCTCGGCGGCAAGGGCATTCCCGCGCTGCTGGCCAGCGTCGGCCTGGAGGGCGTGCGCCTGATCAACACCCCCACGGCGGTGCTGATCGGCATCGTCTACGGCTACCTGCCGCTGATGGTGTTCCCCATCTACGTCAGCCTGGAGAAGCTCGACAAGCGCCTGCTGGAAGCCTCTTCCGACCTCGGCGCCAGCGCCTTCGAAACCTTCCGCCGGGTCACCCTGCCGCTCTCCGCGCCGGGGGTGATCACCGGCGCCATGCTGGTGTTCATCCTGCTCATGGGCGAGTTCCTCATCCCCGCCATCCTCGGCGGCGGCAAGGTGTTCTTCGTCGGCAACGCCCTGGTCGACCTGTTCCTGCAATCGCGCAACTGGCCCTTCGGCAGCGCGGTGGCCATGACCCTGGTGGCGATGATGCTGGTGATCATCTTCCTCTACCTCAAGCTCGTGGCGCGCTACGGCAAGCGCTCCACCGACGGGATGCTCTGACATGTGGCTGCGCAGCTATTCCACCTCGCTGTACCTGTTCCTCTATGCGCCCATCGCGCTGATCATCCTCTTCAGCTTCAACGCCGGGCGCAGCGGGCTGTCCTTCGAATGCTGCTCGGTGCAGTGGTTCGGCCGCGCCTTCGGCAACCCCTTCATCATGGAAGCCCTGGGCAACAGCGCGCTGATCGCCCTGTGCTCGGCGCTGATCGCCACCCTGTTCGGCACCCTCGCGGTGTTCGGCCTGCAGCGGGTGGGGCGGCGCGTGCGGATGTTCTTCGACGCCCTGACCTACTGCGCGATCATCATCCCCGGCATCGTCATCGGCATCGCCACGCTGATCGCCTTCATCAGCCTGTTCGAGGTGCTCAACCCGCTGCTGGATATGATCCTCGGCGCCGGCCTGCCGCGCCTGCGCATGGGCTTCGTCACGGTGGTCGCCGCCCATTCGCTGTTCACCATGGCGCTGGTGATGGTCATCGTCCGCACCCGCGTCGAGGCCCTGGACAAGGCCCTGCTGGAAGCCTCCGCCGACCTCTACGCGCCGCCGCTGGAGACCTTCCGCCGCGTGGTGCTGCCGCAGATCGCCCCGGCGATCATGGCCGGCTTCCTCCTGGCGTTCACCTTCAGCTTCGACGATTTCATCATCGCCTTCTTCGTCGCCGGCTCGGAAACCACGCTGCCGATCTACATCTTCTCGTCCATCCGCCGGGGCATCACCCCGGAGATCAACGCCATCTCGACCGTGATCATCTGCGCCTCCCTGGCGCTGCTGTTCACCTCCCGCTACCTGCAGAACCGCCGTGCCGGCGCCTGACGACCACCTGGAGAACACCATGCGTGACCAGCTGTATATCAACGGGCAATGGGTCCGCCCGGACCTGGGTGGCCATTTCGACGTGATCGACCCGAGCAGCGGCGACCTGATCCAGCGCGTGCCGGCGGCCACCGAGGAAGACATCGACCACGCCGTGCGCGCTGCGCGCCAGGCCTTCAACCGCGGCTGGGGGCAGACCACCGGCGCCGAGCGCGCCGGCTGGCTGGAGGCCCTGGCCAGCGAGCTGGAAGGCCGCCAGGACGCCCTCGCGGTGCTGGAGGTGCGCGACAACGGCAAGCCGCTGCCCGAGGCGCAATGGGACATCGCCGACGCCATCGGCTGCTTCCGCTACTACGCCGAGCTGGCGCGGGAGCTGGACGGCCGCCAGGACGAGGCGCTGGAACTGCCGGATGCGCGCTTCAGCTGCCGCATCCGCCACGAGCCGGTGGGCGTGGCCGGGCAGATCATCCCCTGGAACTACCCGCTGCTGATGGCCGCCTGGAAGGTCGCCCCGGCCCTGGCCGCCGGCGCCACCTGCGTGCTCAAGCCCTCGGAGCTGACTCCGCTCACCGCCCTGGAACTGGCCAGCGCGGCGGACCGCATCGGCCTGCCCTCGGGCGTGCTCAACGTGGTCACCGGCCTCGGCGGCGATGCCGGCGGGCCCCTCAGCCAGCACCCGGGCGTGGACAAGCTGGCTTTCACCGGCAGCGTGCCCACGGGGGCGAAAATCATGTCGGCGGCGGCGGCCGACATCAAGAACATCAGCCTGGAGCTGGGGGGCAAGTCGGCCTTCATCGTCTTCGACGACGCGGATATCGAGGCGGCGGTGGAGTGGATCATGTTCGGCATCTTCTGGAACCAGGGCCAGGTGTGCAGCGCCACCTCGCGGCTGCTGGTGCAGGAGGGCATCGCCCCGCGCCTGCTCGAACGCCTGGTCGCCGAGGCGCGGCGCATCACCATCGGCCCGGGCCTGGAGCGCGGCGTGCTGCTGGGCCCGCTGGTCAGCGCCGGGCAGTACCAGAAGGTCATGGGCATGATCGAGCAGGGGACCCGCGAGGCGACCCTGATCAGCGGCGGCAAGCGCCCCGGGCACCTGTCCCACGGCTACTTCCTGGAGCCGACGATCTTCGACGAGCCGGCGGACAACGCCAGCATCTGGCGCGACGAGATCTTCGGCCCGGTGCTCTGCGTCAAACGCTTCAAGACCGAAGCCGACGCCCTGCGCCTGGCCAACGACAGCCGCTTCGGCCTCGCCGCCGCGGTGATGAGCGCCGACCTCGACCGTGCCGCGCGGGTGGCCAACGGCCTGCGCGCCGGCATCGTCTGGGTCAACTGCTCGCAACCCACCTTCACCCAGGCGCCTTGGGGCGGCATGAAACACAGTGGCATCGGCCGCGAGCTCGGCCGCTGGGGGCTGGACAACTACCTGGAGGTCAAGCAGGTCACCGAGTACCGCAGCCAGGAACCCTGGGGGTGGTACATCAAGTGATGGAGGGCAGCCGGCGCCCGTAGGATGGCGTAGAGCGGAGCGAAACCCATGCTGTGGGGTGCATGGCCTGATCGACCGATCGCGAATGAATTCGCCCCTACACGGGTCGTGCGGGGGCGGGGGTTATGCCGGGCCGCCGTCGCCGGCGCGGATGGCGGCGACCTGCTTCTTGTAGCGCGCCACCTCGGTGACGTCGTAGATCACCACGCAGAGGTGCTCCACGCTGCCGCTGGCGCCCATCAGCGGCAGCAGGGTGACGTTCTGGTACATGAGGTCCTCCTCCCCGGTGATCGGCTGGTAGTTCTTGAAGCGCACCAGGTAGGGCCGCTGCTCCCACAGGCTGAAGGCGCGGGTGCCCAGCTGTACCACGCTGTCCACCTTGCGTCGCAGCCAGGTTTCGTCGATCTCGTCGAACAGCTCGAACAGCACCTTGCCGTGGACCTCGTCCGGGCCCATGCCGGAGTGGTTCTCCATGAAGCTGTTCCACACCTCCACCTTGTACTGGCGGTCGAGAACGATCACGCCGACGTCGATGCACTGCACGATGTCGAGCAGCCAGTGAACCTCTTTGATATCGATCTGTGCCGGCATGGTCAGTCCATCAGGTAGCGGATCTTGTGGGTCAGGCGCGGGATCGAGTCCTCGGTGAACAGCAGCAGCAGGTCGAAGTGCACGTTGTGGCCCTCGACGCTGTAGCTGATCTCCACGGCCAGGGTCTTCTTCCAGCGGGTGCGGTTGAGGTGGATCAGCCGCTCGATGGACGCATGCTGGCCGAGCAGCTGCGGGTGGCCCTGGGAGAAGCGCACGTCGATCTGCTCGGCGATGCCCGCCAGGCAGGCGCCGATGATGATGCTGGCCAGGTCCAGCAGCATCTCCGAGGTTTCCTTGTCGTCGGCCGGGTGCCAGCCCAGCAGGTTGGCCATGTCGGCGATCTCGGAATCGTGGAACAGCAGCAGCGCCTCGCCGGCGATGGCGTCGCCGATGAAGCCCTGGCACAGCGCGCTGAGCCGCTCGCCGCTCTGGGCGTCGGCCAGGGTCATGTGCAGCTCGCTGACTTCGAAGATGTTCACCTGGGGCACCGGCAGCTGCACGAACACGTTCAGCACCTTGGCCAGCAGCGCGGCGGCGCGACCCATGGCGACGTTGCTCACCTCGCGCAGGGCATCGCGGAAGTTGACCTTGAGGACCAGGTCCTCGCGGGAGGGCACCGGCTCGGCGGGCACACCCGGTGCCGGCACCTTGAGCAGGCCCAGGCGCACCAGCACGGCGCGCAGCTCGGCGGGGTCGGCGGGTTTCTTGAGGAAGGCCAGGGCGCCCAGTTCCAGCACCCGGCGCTGGGCCTCTTCCTGGATGTCGCCGGAGACCACCACCACCTGGGCCACCAGGCCCTCGGCCTGCAGCTGGGCCAGCACCTGGTAGCCATCCATCACCGGCATGGTCAGGTCCAGCAGCACCACCTGGCCCAAACCCTGGCGAATGGCGGCCATGGCTTCTTCACCCTGGGTGGCCTGGGTGATGGTCACCGGCCAATCCTGGGGCAGCGCGCGGATCAGTTGCTTGCGCGCCATCATCGAGTCATCGCAGACGAGGAGGGGAATCACTTAGCGGCACCGCCGTCACTTCAGGTCAGAGCAAGCATAGACGCTGGCCCGGGGCCCGCCGGCACGGGCGCCGGCGGGATTGCGCTCAGATGTTCTGGCCGATACGCCACAGCACGCCGCTGGGGTCGAAAAGAATGAAGTCGCGGATGC
The DNA here is from genome assembly GCF_025685765.1 of Pseudomonas sp. PDM13. Lineage (NCBI taxonomy): Bacteria > Pseudomonadati > Pseudomonadota > Gammaproteobacteria > Pseudomonadales > Pseudomonadaceae > Pseudomonas > Pseudomonas sp. PDM13. The sequence continues at coordinate 12,194 of NZ_JAOTQU010000030.1, forward strand.
GCCAGGGCTGGTCCTCGGGCGGGATGGCGCGCACGCCGTAGCGCTCGATCACGCCGCTGGCCTGCACGTGCTGCCACCAGGCCTCAACGTCCTTCACCAGCAGGTGCATCATCAGGTTCTCGGCCAGGGCCTGCTCGTAGAAGTTCTGCAGCAGGAAGGCGCAGTCGCCATGGCTGAAATAGGCGATCTCCTCGGAGACGCCGCCGGGCTTGAAGCCCAGGTCCAGGTAAAAGGCCTTGCTCTGTTCGTAGTCCTTCGCGGGGACGAAGGCCTTCATTTCAACGGTTTCCAGCGTGCTCATGGGTTATCCCTGTGGTCGGTGAACAGGCCGTCGCGGTCAGGTGGGCGCCTCTGCGGGCGCCTGCAGCCGCATCCTAAACCCAGGAATACCCGCTCCGGTAGCCCGGCTTATCGCGGACGCGACAGGGCCCCCAAGGGGGGCGTAGGGTGGGCCGGGCGGCGCTCCGCTTCAGCCCACCGCTCTTCTCTGACCATGAGCTCCACCACGCGCCGCGCTCGCCATGGGCCGTGCAACGTTGGGCCTCGCTGCGCTCGGCGCCAACCTACGGGGGCTTTTTACAGGCTCCGGGCCATGAACCGATGGGCGGCGATGCCAGGGATAAGGGAGGGGCGCTCGTGCTCGACCACGAAGCCGAGGCGTTCGTAGAGGGCCTGGGCGCGGGGGTTGGCGGCGGAAACGTCGAGGGCCGCGCGTTGCAGGCCGTCATGGCGGCCCAGGTGCAGCAGGTGGTCGATCAACCGCTGGCCGATGCCCTGGCCGGTGAGGCCCTCTGCCACGCCCAGGTGGGCGAGGTAGCAGGTGGCGGCGGGGGGCGGCTGGATGATGCGCTCCAGCTGCAGGCCGCGGCGGATCACCGCGGCGGCGCCGAAGCCGTAGAAGCCGACGATCTGCCCCAGCGCCGCCAGGCTGTTGCGCAGGTTGGCCTCGCCGCTGAAGGCGGTGCCGGTGGCGACGATGCGGCCGTCCTGCTCGCCCACCCAGTGCAGGCGGTAGCCGAACTCGCCCGCCTCCCGCGCCAGGGTCCAGCGCAGGAAGTCCACCGCGCTGCGCCCGCCACGGGCGAAGGCGTGATCGAAGGCGGCGGGGCCGGAGCGGTACACCAGCGGGGCGATGGCCGGGGCATCGGCCGGTGTCGCGGGGCGGAAGGTCAGGGCCATGGCGGGGGCTCGGAAGGGCAGGGGAATGCGGAAATTAGCACTTTCGTGCCATGTTTCGCGAGTGCCCCGCCGAGCCGCCCACCGCGCCGCCCTGAGCCCCGGGCAGCGCGGCTTTCCGGCGTCAGTCGCCCTGCAGCAGCTGCTGCACGCCGTCCAGGGCTTCGCGGCGCAGGCGCTCGATATCGAGCCCCGGGATCACCCCGTCATCCACCACCAGGCGCCCGCCCACCAGGCTGTAGCGCACCGCCATCGGCTCGCCGGCCAGCACCGGCGCCAGGGCCGGGTCGTGGAAGCCGAAGAAGCGCGGGTGGTCGAGGCCGTAGAGCACCAGGTCGGCGGCCTGGCCCACTTCCAGGGTGCCCACTGCGCCCAGGCCCAGCACCGTGGCGCCGCCGGCGGTGCCCCAGTGGATGACGTCCTCGGCCAGGGTGGCCGAGGCGCCCTGGTTGGCGCGGTGGATCAGCCAGGCGGTGTTGGCCTCGCCCACCATGCTCCCGGATTCGTTGGAGGCGACGCCGTCCACCCCCAGGGAGATGGGCACGCCGGCTGCCGCCATCTGCGGCACCGGGGCGATGCCGCTGCCCAGGCGCGCGTTGCTCACCGGGCAGTGGGAGATGCCGGTGCCGGTCTGCGCCAGCATGCGGATCTCCGACGGCTGGGCATGGACCATATGGGCGAACCACACGTCCGGCCCCAGCCACTCGTGCTCGGCGACGAACTCCACCGGCAGGCAGTTGTACTTCTCGCGGCAGAAGTTCACGTAGTTCTGCGTCTCCGACAGGTGCGTGTGCAGGCGCAGGCCCATGCGCCGGGCGCTCTGCGCCAGCTCGCGGAGCAGCGTCGGCGGCAGCGAGAAGGTCGGCGTGGTGGGGGCGACCACCACCCGGCGCAGGGCGTCCGGAGTGTTCTGGTGGTAGCGCGCCTTGAGCCGCTCGATGTCGCCGAGCATCTGTTCCAGGCTCTCCGGCTGCAGCGCGGTCTTGGAGAAGCCCGGGTGGGCGTTGGCCGACTCCAATGCACCGCCCCGGCAGAGCACGAAGCGCATGCCGAATTCTTCGGCGATGTCGAACAGCGCATCGCCGCTCTCGGTGCTGCCATGGGCGTGGTAGAGGTAGTGGTGGTCGGCGCAGGTGGTGACGCCCGACAGCAGCAGCTCGGCCATGCCCAGGCGCGCGGCGATGCGCACCAGCTCGGTGGTGAAGCGCGACAGGCGCGGGTAGGGCACGCTGGCCAGCCAGCCTTGCAGGTCCTGGTTGAGGCCCGCGGGTACGGCCTTGAGCAGGTTCTGCGCCAGGTGGTGGTGGGTGTTCACCCAGCCCGGGTAGACCAGGCAGTTGCGCGCGTCGATCACCCGCTCGCCGGCGCCCGGCTGCAGGTCGTTGGCCATCTCGGCGATGCGCCCGTTGCGGATGCGGATGTCGACGCCACCGGCGCGGGCGCGGTCGCCGCGCAGGCCGGTCATCACCGCCTGGGGATTCTTGATCAGGATGTCGTTCATGGAAGGTTCCCGTGGTTGCGGTCAGAGCACGTCGTGGAGGGTCTTGCCGTTCGCGGTGTCCGGCACGCCGACGCCATTGAGGGCGGCGTTGAGGCCCACCGACACCAGGCAGGCGATCACCACGCTGCTGTGCAGGAAGGGCTGGCTCCACTCGGGCAGTTGATGGAACAGGGCGGGGGAAAGCACCGGCACCAGCGCGGCGGCGATGGTGAAGCCGACGATCAGCACGTTGTAGCGGTTGCGCTCGTAGTCGACCTTGGCCAGGGTCTGGATGCCGGCGGCGGCGACCACGCCGAACATGGCCACGGCCGCGCCCCCCAGGGCGGCGGTGGGCATCGAGGCGATGACGGCGCCGGCCTTGGGAATCAGCGCCACGGCGCACATCATCAGCCCGCTGACGGCCACCACCCAACGGCTGCGCACGCCGGTGAGGATCACCAGGCCGACGTTCTCCATGAAGGCGATGAAGGGGAAGGCGGCGAACATCCCGGCGATGGCGCTGGACAGGCCGTTGGCGCGCAGCCCGGCGACCACCTGGCGGTCTTCCACCGGGCGCTCGACGATGTCGCCGATGGCCACGAACAGGCCCATGGACTCGACCATCTGCACGATCATCACCACCACCATGGTGGCGATGGGGATCAGCGCGAAGGTGGGCACGCCGAAGTGGAAGGGCACCGGCACCGTCAACCAGGGCGCTTCCTCCACGCCGTGGAAGTTGCCCATGCCCAGCCCATAGGCCAGGCCGCCCCCCACCAGCATGCCGATCAGCACCGACATGTTGCGCAGCAGCGGGCTGCCGTAGCGGGTCACCAGCAGGATCACCGCCAGCACCACCACCGTCACCAGCAGGAAGCCGGGGGCGCCGAAGTCGCTGTGGTTGCGCCCGCCGCCGGCCCATTCGTAGGCGATGGGGAACAGCTGCAGGCCGATCACCGTGACGATGCAGCCGGTGACCACCGGCGGGAACAGCCGTCGCAGGCGCCCCACCCAGGGCGCCACCAGCATGGTGAAGAGGCCGGCGCCGATCACCGCGCCGCAGATGCCGGCGACGCCGATGTCGGGGTTGCTGCCGATGGCGATCACCGGCCCCACGCTGCTGAAGGCGGCGCCCTGGAGGATCGGCAGGCGCACGCCGAACTTCCAGAAGCCCAGGGTCTGCATCAGGGTGGCGATGCCGCAGCAGAACAGCGTGGTGCTGATCAGCAGCACGGTGTCCGGCTGGGACATCTTCAGGGCGCTGGCGACGATCAGGGGGACGGCGATGGCGCCGATGTACGAGACGGCCATGTGTTGCAGGCCGAGGGTGAGCATCTGACGGAGCGGCAGAATCTGGTCTACCGGGTGCACGGCTGAATTCATGGTGTAAGTCCTCTGGCGAATTGTTCTTGTTGCTGAGGGAACCCGTTCAGTGTGCCCAGGGCCGTCGCCCGGCTCACGGGCGTAGCGGCAGCCCGGAGCGTGGTCAGCCTGCGAGGCAGGCGGCGAACCCCTGGTTGAGGGCGGCGCGATCGAGGTCGCGGCCGATGAACACGATCTTGCTGGTGCGCGGCTCGTTGCCCCAGGGCGTGGAGGCGCGGAATTCCACCAGGCTGTGCACGCCCTGCAGCACGTAGCGCTGGTCCTCGCCCTGCACGGCGAGCACGCCCTTCATGCGGTAGAGGGTGTCGGCCTGGCGCTGGCGCAGGTCGGTGATCCAGCGGTGGAAGGCCATCAGGTCGATGTCCTGGGTCACGGCGATGCCCACCGAGCTGACGCTGGGGTCGTGCTCGTGGTCGGTGTCCGCAGCATGCTCGTGGTGGTCATGGTCATGGTCATGGTCATGGTCGTGATCGTGATGCTCCGCGCCGATCTCCATCAGCTTGCGGGTGGCCTCGAAGGCGCCGACGCCGAGGATGCCGTCCAGGTCGATGCGGGCGTAGCTGGAGGTCACCAGCTCGGCGGTGGCGTTGAGGCTGCGCACCTTGCCTTGCAGGTCGGCCAGTTCCTCGCCGTTCACCAGGTCCACCTTGTTGATGATGATGCGGTCGGCGCAGACGATCTGGTCCACCGCCTGGTTGTCCACGCCGTCGAGCTGCAGGTCCTCCAGGTGCTGGGCGACGTGCTTGGCGTCCACCAGGGTGACGATGGCGTCCAGCTCCACCTCGGCGGCGATCGGGTCGTCGATGAAGAAGCTCTGCGCCACCGGGTAGGGGTCGGCCAGGCCGCTGGTCTCGATGAGGATGCGGTCCAGGCGCACCGGGCGCGCCACCAGCTCGCGGATGATGCGCACCAGGTCCTCGCGGACCTCGGCGGTGCAGCACACGCAGCCGTTGACCATCTCGTAGATCTCCTCGCTCTCGGAGCTGAGCACCAGGTCGCCGTCGATGCCGACTTCGCCGAACTCGTTTTCGATCACGGCGATCTTGTGGCCGTGGTTCTCCTTGAGGATGTAGTTGAGCAGGGTGGTTTTGCCGGCCCCGAGGAAGCCGGTGAGGATGGTCACCGGGATCTTGCGGTTGGGCGTCGGGGCGTTGAATGGACTGTTCATGCGAGCTCCTTCGGGGTTGCGGAATGGCCACCGGCGGCGCCGGCTTGCGGGGCGGGTTCGCCCCAGCGCAGCGCGGTGCCGGCGTCGAGGCCGAACAGGTCGAGCACCCGGCCGAGGCTGTGGTCGACCATCTGTGAAAGCGATTGCGGGCGGGCGTAGAAGGCCGGCACCGGCGGGGCGATGATCCCGCCCATCTCGGTGACCGCCGTCATGTTGCGCAGGTGCGCCAGGGTCAGCGGCGTTTCCCGCGCCATCAGCACCAGGGGCCGGCGTTCCTTGAGGGTCACATCGGCGGCGCGGGTCAGCAGGCTGGAGGAGGCGCCGCTGGCGATCTCCGCCAGGGTGCGCATGGAGCAGGGCGCCACCACCATGCCCAGGCAGCGGAACGAGCCGCTGGCGATGCCGGCGGCCACATCGTCGGCGCGGTGGTGGTGGCTGGCGCGGGCGATGACGTCGGCCAGCTTGTAGTCGGTCTCGTGGGCCATGGTCAGTTGCGCCGCGCGGCTCAGCACCAGGTGGCTCTCGATCCCCAGCTGTTCCAGCAGCTCCAGCAGGCGCACGCCGTAGATGAAGCCCGAGGCGCCGCTGATGCCCACCACCAGGCGACGGGGGGCCGTCATGACGCGCTCCCCGGCAGGTAGCCCTTCAGCAGCTGGCGCATGCGCCCCTGGATGCGCGGGTCGAGCTGCGCGCGGATGCCGTCGAAGCCGCTGCTGCGGGTGGCGTCCAGGCCCATGCGCGAGGTGGTGCCGTTGGCCGAGGAGGACGGGTCCAGCGGGCTGCCCGGCAGGCCGTCGATGGTGAACAGGTCCTGGTGCGGCTGGAAGTGCGTGGCCAGCGCCCAGAGCACCTGGCTGTCGTCGCTGATGTCGATGTCGCTGTCCACCGCGATCACTGTCTTCAGGTACGGGTCCCAGCCGAGCAGGGCGAGCATGATCTGCCGCGCCTCGCCGTCGCGGCTCTGGTCCAGCGCCACGTAGCAATGGAAGTGGGTGCCGGAGTTGGGGTAGTGCACGGCGGTCACCGCCGGGAAGCGCGCCTTGAGCTTCTCGCTCATCTCCGCCTCGCGGGGCAGCCGCGCCAGGGTCAGGTGCTCGGCGTAGCGCCCGCCCACCACGTCCACCAGCCAGGCGTCGCGCCGGCGCAGCAGGGTGTCGACGCGCAGCACGTTGTTGGTGGAGCGGTCGGAGGAGTAGCCGCTGAACTCGCCGAAGGGGCCTTCCTCGGCATAGGCGGTGGGGTCGATGGCGCCCTCCAGCACGAACTCGGCGTGGGCCGGCACGCCGATGCCGTAGCGCGGTGTCTTCACCAGCTCCAGGGGCGCGCCGAACAGGCCGCCGGCCACCGCGCGCTCGTCGGCGCCATAGGGCAGGCGCGCGGCGGCGGCCAGCATGAACAGCGGGTGGGCGCCCACCACCATGGCCACCGGCAGCTCCTCGCCGCGTTCGCGGGCGGCCTGCAGCATGCGCCACAGGTGGCCGCGGGAGTGCAGGCTGGTGGCCAGGGCCTGGTGGGCATGGCGCATGGAGCGGTGGTAGCTCATGTTGGCCACGCCCGTGACCGGGTCCTGGGCGACGATGATGGCGTTGGTGATGTAGGGCCCGCGGTCGCTGTCGAAGTGCTTGAGCATCGGCAGCAGCGCCAGGTCCAGGGCCTCGCCCTCGATCACCTCGTCGAGCACCGGGCCGGTGGCCAGGTAGACCGGCGGAACGGGGGCGTTGGCGCGGGCCTGGAACACCTCGTGGAGCTTCGCCGGGGTGGTGCCGAAGAGCCGGGCGATGCGGGTTCGCGAGGCGAACAGGTTGGTCACCACCGGCACGCCGAGGCTGCCCACCCGCTCGCAGATCAGCAGCGGGTGCTGGCCCCGGGCGGCCAGGGCGTCGACCAGGGCGGTGACGTCCTGGTCGGCGGAAAGGGGTTCCTTGATGGTCAGCACGTCGTCGGCGAAGCGCTCGCGGTAGGCCTCGATGAACGCGTGGAAATCCTGGGTCGTGGCAAAGCTCGGCAGGGTCATGGTGCACCTCTCGAAAAGCAGGCGGTCCCGGGGCGCGGGGTGTCCGAGTCCCTGCACGCGGCCGGCCGATGGCCGACCGCGCGCGGTCCCCGGGACGCCTGTAAGTACCGCAGTGGAAACCCTAGAGGTAGGTGGTGGTCAGGCGGATCTCCGCCTCCGCCAGGTCCTTGGGCGGCGGCGTCGGGTCGATGCCCACCAGGCGGGCGATGTTGTTGCCCAGGTAGTCCTCGAGGTGGTCTTCGTCTATGCCCAGCCCTTGCGGGGCGGGCGAGCAGAGCACCTCCAGCTCGCGCAGCCACATGCCCGGTTCGTTCGGCGGCGAGTCGGTGCCGAAGACGATCTTGTGGCGCGGCAGCTCCTTGGCGAACTCGACGATGCGCGACTGGAAGCACCAGCCCGACTCGCAGTACACGTTGGGCGTGTCCATCGCCATCCAGAAGGCCTCGAAGGAGTAGTTGCCGCCGGTCTGGATGCCGAAGTGGCCGATGATGAAGTTCACCATCGGGAACTCGCGGATGATCGGGTAGAACATGGTCGGGATGGTGTAGGGCCCGTCACCGGTGTGGATCAGCACCACGATGTTGTACTTGGCGCAGACCTTCATCGCCGGGCGCAGCCAGTCCAGGGCGCGGTCCGGGCGGTAGCCGTGCATGTTGGCGTGCAGCTTGAGCATCTTGAAACCGTATTCCTTGACGTGGAATTCCAGCTCCGCCGCACCGTTTTCCGGGCCCCAGCGCGGGTTGAAGGTGAAGTTGCCGATGAAGCGATCGGGGTAGTTCACGCACAGCTCGGCGATGTACGACATGTAGTCGCGCACGCCCTCGCGGCCACGGCGGTTGCCGTCGCGGTAGCCGGTGTTGCCCGGCGGCGGCTGGATGAAGCCCATGTCGATGCGGCGCGGCTTGCCGTTGATCATGTAGGGGCCGTCCATCAGCTTGAGCATGCGCTCGCCGGTGAAGGGCGTGCCGGTGTGGCGCCAGGCCTCGTCGACCAGGTTGGTGGGGTGCAGGTGGGTGTCGATGATCATCGCATCAGCTCCTGGCCAGTTGCGTGGTGACGGGGCTCTTCAGCAGCGCCTCGGCTTCGGCGAGGCTGCGCGGCGGCGGGGTCGGCTCCAGGCCGATCATCCGGGCGGTGTTGTTGCCGAGGTATTCCTCGAGGGTGTCCTCGTCCAGGTCCAGCCCCTGGGGCGGCTCCATGCACAGCACCTCCAGCAGGCGCAGCCACATGCCCGGCTCGTTGGGCGGGGTGTCGGTGCCGAAGAGGATCTTGTGGGTCGGCAGGACCTTGGCGAACTCGACGATGCGCGATTGCAGGCACCAGCCGGATTCGCAATAGACGTTGGGCAGCTCCATGGCCCACTGCATGGGCTCGAACACGTAGACGCCACCGGTCTGCACGCCGAAGTGCGCCATGATGAAGTCGACGTTGGGGAACTCCTTGATCATCGGCACCCACTCGGAGGGGATGCTGTAGGGGCCGTCACCGGTGTGCAGCTTCACCGGCACGCCCAGCTCGGCGCATTTCTCGAAGGCCGGGCGTACCCAGTCCAGGGCGCGGTCCGGGCGGTAGGCATGCATGTTGGCCTGCATCTGGACCATCTTGAAGCCGTGCTCGGTGACGTAGCGTTCGATGGCCTCGACGCCGTTCTGCACGCCGCAGCGGGGGTTGTAGACGAAGCAGCCGATGAAGCGGTCCGGGTAGGTCTGGACCATTTTCAGGGTGTAGGCCATGTAGGCGTCGATGGATTCGCGGCCCGACAGCTCGCCGTCGGTCCAGGTGTAGATGGTGTTGCCCTGGGGCGGCTGGATGAAGGCCTTGTCGATGCGGCGCGGTTTGCCGTTGACCAGATAGGGGCCATCCATCATCTCCAGCAGGCGCTCGCCGGTGAAGGGGTCACCGTCGTGCCTCCAGGCGAGGTCCACCAGATCGGTGGGGTAGCAACTGATATCGATGATCACAGTTCGATCTCCTGATAGTGCGGGGAAGGAAGACCTTCCGGTTCGCAACAGATCGACCTGTGCAATGGCCATTGCTAGGTGCCTCGCAGCACCTTCCCGCGCCTCTTGCAGGGCGCACAGGACCTGAGCTGTCGCTTGGTCCGCAGTATTGGGAGGGGCCTCGAAGCGCGACCAATACTATTTGGCCGCTGGGTTGATATGCGCTGGATATCGGCCCCGCAAGGGAATGATTTGCAAGGGGTTATCCACAGCGCCACCCCCACGTTGCCCGCGAATTCACCGCGCACGGACCTCGTCGGATGGGTCGGGCGGCGTTCCGCGAGCTCCGCGAAACCCATCAATGCGGAGCCTCCGGAATAACGGCGTGCCCGGTCCGACTCCGCCTGGTGGATGAAAAAAGCGCCATCCACCCTACACAGCGGTCATGTCCGTGCAGCGCCGCCGCTTTTCCTGTGAGCGAATTCATTCGCGATCGGGTTTTCCCTATGGCTCGGTGCTCGCTCCGCCAGCATGGGTTTCGCTCCGCTCTACCCATCCTGCGAATGCATTGCTCCGCCGCAGGATGGGTCGCGATCGGGCTTCCAGGTGTTCACCCGATCGCCTCGAACGTCCTCGCCGCCATTTCGCGGATGGCGGCGATCATCGGCGCGACCTTCTCGCCACCGCCGTGGGGCCAGAGGGCGTAGAGGTTGTAGTGCGCGGGGATGCTGGTGCGGGTCAGGCGCACCAGGCGGCCTTCGCGCAGGGCGTCGGCGGCCAGCAGGCCGCGCACCAGCCCCACGCCGGTGCCGGCCTCGGCGGCGGCCAGCAGGTTGGCGACGTTGTCGAACACCATCACCGCCGCGGGCTCGGTGGGCTCCAGGCCGGCGGCGTCGAGCCAGGGAATCCACGAGCGCCGCGAGTAGCCCAGCAGGGGCAGCCTGAGCACCTCGGCCGGCTCGATGGGGGCCACCAGGCCATGGCGTTGCAGCAGCGCCGGGGAGACGACGGGGGTGACGCGGTCGTCGCAGATGGGCGCGAACTCGCAGTCCTGCCACTCGCCGTAGCCGTAGCGCAGGCTCAGGTCGACGCGCTCGAACGCCTGGCGCTCCAGGCGCGGCATGGACAGGAAGAGGATCTCGCGGCCGGGGAACAGCTCCAGCAGCGCCGGCAGGCGGGCGTTGAGCCAGCTCTGCGCCAGCTCGGCATCCACGTCCAGGGTCAGGCGTCGGGGCAGCTCGCGGTGGCTCACCGAGGACAGCGCCTTGTCGATCTGCATCAGGCCGTCGGCGAGCATCCCGGCGAACAGCTGGCCGGCATCGGTGAGGCTGCTGCGGCCCTTCTCGCGAAGGAACAGCGGTTGCCCGACGAACTCTTCCAGCGTGCGGATCTGCTGGCTCACGGCGCTGTGGCTGAGGTCCAGGTCGCGGGCGGCCTGGGAGAAGCTGCCGGTACGGGCGGCCTGGAGAAACGCGCTCATCGACTGCAGCGACGGGTATCGCTTGTACATGGCTGTAAGTCCTGCTTACACGGGTTGGCGGAAATCGTCGCTGGCTGGCGCCGCAGCTCCCACCCACTATGGGGCGGCACGACTACACGCGAATTCTCGCCTCAGTTCAAGGAGCGCCCGGCATGATCGAGATCGTGGTGAACGGTACAGGCCATCAGTTGGAAGACACGCTGGCGTCAACGCCCTTGCTCTGGGTCCTGCGCGACCGCCTGTACCTGACCGGCACCAAGTTCGGTTGCGGCGGTGGTTTCTGCGGCGCCTGCACGGTGCACCTGGACGGCACGCCGATCCGCGCCTGCCAGTTCCCCCTGGCGGCTGCGGCGGGCCATGCGATCACCACCATCGAAGGGCTTTCCGCCGAGGGCGACCACCCGCTGCAACTCGCCTGGGTCGAGGAGGACGTGCCCCAGTGCGGCTACTGCCAATCCGGCCAGTTGATGTCGGCGGCGGCATTGCTGGCCTCCGGCACCGCCATCGACGACGACGCCATCCGCTCGGCCATGGCCGGCAACATCTGCCGCTGCGGCACCTACCCGCGCATCAGCAAGGCCATCAAGCGTGCCGCCGCGGCACAGGGGGACGCCACATGAGCCTGGCCCGGCCGCTGGCGCGGCGCACCTTCCTCAAGCATTCGGCGACCCTGGCCTCGGGCCTGGCCATCGGCTTCCACCTGGGCGGCGCCCAGGCCGGGCGCGAACTCGGCACGGCCGCCGGGGCCACGGCGCCCTTCGAGCCCAACGCCTGGGTGCGGGTGCTGGCCGACGGCACCGTGAGGATCGTGGTGCACAAGCACGACTCCGGCACCGGCACCCACACCGCGCTGGCTGCCTGTGTCGCCGAGGAACTGGACCTGGACCCGCTGGAGGTGCAGGTCATCACCCCCGAGAACCCCTTCTTCGAGGCCTACCGGCACCCGCTGTGGAAGGTGTTTTCCACCGGCGGCAGCACCAGTGTTTCCCTGGAGTACGGGCGCCTGCGCGAGGCCGGCGCCACCGCGCGCACCCTGCTGGTGGAGGCCGCGGCGCTGCGCTGGGGCGTGGCGCCCAGTGATTGCACCACCCGGGGCGGGCAGGTGCTGCATGCCGCCAGTGGCCGCCGCGCGGGCTACGGAGAGCTGGCCGACGCCGCCGCGCAATTGCCGGCGCCGAAGGAGGTGAAGCTCAAGGACCCGGCGCAGTTCCGCTACATCGGCAAGCTGCGCCACAAGCGCCACGCGGCGGACAAGGTGCGCGGGCGCTTCGAGTACGGCATCGACGCCCGGGTGCCGGGCATGTGGGTGGCGGTGGTGCAGCGCAGCCCGGTGGTCAACGGCCGGGTGGCGAGGATCGACGACAGCGCGGCGCTGAAGGTGCCCGGCGTGCACCGGGTCATCCGCATCCCCGCGCAGGACAAGGTGCTCGGCGGCAACCAGGAAGGCGTGGCGGTGCTCGCCGACGACTACTGGGCCGCCAAGCTGGGGCGCGCCGCGCTGGTGGTGGAGTGGCAGGGCGGCCTGGCGGATTTCGACAGCGAGCAGCTGGCCGCAACCCAGGCCAAGGCGCTGGACGCCGCCGGCGCCGCGCCGGTGCCGACGCTGCAGGCCGGTGACGCCGCTGCGGCCCTGGGCGGTGCCGGGCGGGTGATCAAGGCCGACTACCGCATGCCCGGCAAGATGCAGAACCCCCTGGAGCCGGTGTGCATCATCGCCTGGCTCGACGCGGGCGGGATCACCTTCAAGGGCGGCGTGCAGGTGCCGTCCTTCGCCATGGAGGCGGCCGAGGTGATCTGCGGCCTGCCACCGGAAAAAGTGCACATCGACGAGATGGTCTCCGGCGGCAGCTTCGGCGCGCGGGAGGCCAAGTACTGGCTGTTCGAGGTCGCCTACCTGACCGCCCAGGCCAAGGTGCCGGTGAAGCTGATGAACAGCCGCGAGGACGAGATGCGTGCCCTCTACGGCCACCCCGCCACCCTGCACCGCCTGGAAGGGGCCCTGGATGGCGAGGGCGCCCTGCAGGCCCTCAGACTGCGCGCGGTGTCCCCGGCCTCGCCGGAGATGTGGGAGCCGGGCTACTTCGAGCGCCCGGACCACATGGACTACAGCACCACCGAGGCCATCTCCGCCTTCGACTTCGCCTACCGCGCGCCGCATATGGACCTGGCCTGGCTGCGCCACGAGAGCGGCGTGCCCAGCGGCTGGTACCGCTCGGTGAGCTTCATCCCCAACGTCTTCGCGGTGGAGAGTTTCATGGACGAGCTGGCCCAGGCCGGCGGCCGCGATCCGCTGGACTTCCGCCTGGCGCATATGCACGAACGGCCGCGCCATGTGGAGGTGCTGCGCACCGCGGCCAAGCGTGCCGGCTGGGGCCACGCGGCGGGGGCGGACTCGGCCCTGGGCATCGCCACCAACCAGGGCTACGGCAGCTTCATCGCGGTGATCGCCCAGGTGGCCCGGCGCAACCGCACGGTGCAGGTGGAGCGCCTCACCTGCGTGGTGGATTGCGGCCTGGCGGTGTCCCCCGGCGGGGTGGAGGAACAGCTTCAGGGCGGGCTGATGTGGGGGCTCGGCCATGCGCTGTTCGACCGCCTCGACATCCGCCAGGGCCAGGTGGTGCAGAGCAACTTCCACGACTACCGGGTGGCGCGCATGTCGGACATGCCGGCGCTGGACATCCAGGTGCTCGAAGGCGCGCGGGACAAACCCGGCGGTATCGGCGAACTGGCCAGCCCGGCGGTGGCACCGGCCATCGCCAACGCGGTGTTCCGGCTCACCGGCAAGCGCCTGCGGGACACGCCGCTGGCGCTGGATGGCCTCGGCTGAACGGGGTGAACTGAACGGGTTGCGGAGGCTGCATGGACTTACGACTGCTGCGCTATTTCTCGGTGCTCGCCGATGAACTGCACTTCGGCCGTGCGGCCACCCGGCTGCACATGTCGCAACCGCCCCTGAGCCAGCAGATACGCCTGCTGGAGGAGTCCCTGGGCACGCGCCTGTTCGAGCGCAGCCACCACCGGGTGGAGCTGACCGAGGCCGGCCGCACCCTGAAGCAGCAGGTGCCGCTGGTATTCGAGCAACTGAACCGCGCACTCGACCTCACCCGCCAGACCGCCCGTGGCCAACTGGGCGAACTGGAGATCGGCATGATCAGCTCGGTGATGGTCGGCGTGCTGCCCAAGGCGTTGCACCGCTTCCGCATCCGCTACCCAGACGTGCGTTGGCGCCTGCACGAGATGACCCCGGCGGCGCAGCTGGTGGCGCTGAAGGAGCACCGCATCGACGTCTGCGTGTTCCGCGTTGGCCATGACGACCCCGGCCTGCGCAACGAACTGCTGCTCTACGAACCCCTGCGCGCGGTGCTGCCGGCGGAGCACCCGCTGGCCCAGCGCCCGACCTTGGCACCCGTCGACCTGGCGGGGGAGTTCTTCGTGACCCTGGAGCTGAACCAGTCGAGCTTCGCCAACTTCCTCGTGCAGTGCTGCGTGCAGGTGGGCTTCAGCCCGCTGATCCTGCAGCAGGTGATCGAGGTGCAGACGCTGCTCGGGCTGGTCCAGGCGGGGTTCGGCGTGGCGCTGCTCCCGGCTTCGCTGGAGCAGCTGGCGCCGGCCGGGGTGGTGTTCCGCCGCTTGCAGCCGCCCCTGCCGGAAGTGCCGCTGTACGCCATCTACCGGGCGGGGGATGAATCGGCGGTGCTGCAGCGCTTCCTGGAAACCCTGCGCGAGCAGAGCGCCACCGAGCGGCCGTTGCCGGCCTGACGTCTAACGGGCCAGCCACTCCAGCATGCCCAGCCCGGCGCGGCGGCCGCTGGCGAAGCAGGCGGTGAGCAGGTAGCCGCCGGTGGGGGCTTCCCAGTCCAGCATCTCGCCGGCGCAGAACAGGCCGGGCAGGGCCTTGAGCATCAGGTTTGCGTCGAGGGCTTCGAAGGGCACTCCGCCGGCAGAGCTGATGGCTTCGTCCAGCGGGCGCGGGCGCACCAGGATGATGGGCAGCGCCTTGATGGCGGCGGCCAGGCGCGCCGGGTCGGTGAATGCCTCGGCCGGGGTGAGCTCGCGCAGCAGCCCGGCCTTGACCCCGTCGATACCCAGCTGGCTGTGCAGGTGCTTGGCCATGGAGCGCGCGCCGCGCGGCTTGGCTAGGGCCTTGATGACCTTCTCCAGCGGGTGGTTGGGCAGCAGGTCCAGGCGCACCGTGGCGCTGCCGTCGCGGGCGATGCGCTGGCGGATGCGTGCCGACAGCGCATAGACCAGGCTGCCCTCGATGCCGCCGGCGGTGAGCACGAATTCGCCCGGGCGGGGCGGCTCGTCGTCCAGGCGCAGGGCCACGGTCTTCAGCGGCGCACCGGCGAACTTGTCCTTCAGCAGTTGGCTCCAGCCTTCCACCTCGAAGCCGCAGTTGGCCGGTTGCAGCGGCGCGATGGCCACGCCGCGGCCTTCCAGCAGCGGCACCCAGGCGCCGTCGGAACCCAGGCGCGCCCAGCTGCCGCCGCCCAGGGCGAGCAGGGTGGCGCGGGCTGCGACGTTGCGTTCGCCCTCCGCCGTGGCGATGCGCAGCTGGCCCTGTGCGTCCCAGCCCAGCCAGCGGTGGCGGGTGTGGATGGCCACGCCCGCTTCGCGCAGGCGCTTGAGCCAGGCGCGCAGCAGCGGCGCGGCCTTCATGTCGGTGGGGAACACGCGCCCGGAGGTGCCGACGAAGGTGTCGATGCCCAGGCCGTGGATCCACGCGCGCAGCTCTTCGGCGCCGAAGCCGTGCAGCAGCGCGGCCACATCGTCGCGGCGTTCGGCGTAGCGGGAGAGGAAGGCGTCGCTGGGCTCGGAGTGGGTGATGTTCATCCCGCCGACACCGGCCAGGAGGAACTTGCGGCCCACCGAGGGCATGGCGTCGTAGAGGTCGACCCGCACGCCGGCGAGCGCCAGCGTTTCGGCGGCCATCAGGCCGGCGGGGCCGCCACCGATGATGGCGACGGGGAGGGAATTCTGGGTCATGGCGGGCTTGGCGAGGTTGGGCTGGCGCGCATTCTAGCGCAGGCCTCGCCAGCGGGCATGGGCGCCGCACGGGGCGGCGCCCGGCGGGCTCACTGCTGCTGGCGCAGTTGCGGCTCGGCCTGCTGTTGTTGCTGGTGTTGCTGCTCGATACGGGCCTGGGCGGCCTTGGCCTTCTGTACGTACTGCTGGTAGGCGGGGATGGCGATGGCGGCCAGGATGCCGATTATGAACAGCAGCGCGAAGCCACCGACGAGGCCGGCCACCCAGGCGCTGCCCTTGGTTCGGCCGTACTTGGCGTTCCAGGTCTGGTCGCTGGTGCAGAAGAACACGATGGCCTCGATCAGCGAGATCAGGCTGGGGATGCCGGTGCCGATGAACAGCAGGTAGAACAGCCCCCACCATTGGCCCAGGTAGAAACGGTGGAAGCCGAGGCCGCCGAGGAACAGCGCGAGGAAGCCCGCGACGATCTTGTTCTTGGGATTCAGATTCTGGTCGGCGTTGCAGCGCGGGCAGGTCTGCGCTGTCGGGGTGATGGAGGAACCGCAGTTACGGCAGAACACGCTTTCCGCTTCGAGGTTGGCGCTGGGTGCCTGGTAGGCATGGACTTCCATGGAGACATCCTTGTGAGGGGGAAGCGGCGACTCTAGCAGTGGGCAGGAGCGGCTGCTAGCAGGTGGCCATGATTCTATGAAGGCGGCGGGGATTGGGGGTTGTGGGTGTTCGGGGGAATGGTGGGGGGTGTTCGGGGGGAGTTGTGGGTGGGGGGGTGGGATTAGGTGTATTCGGTGGGCTGAAGCCCACCCTACGCCCACCCGCCTCGCTCTACGCCTCGCTCTACGGCCATCCTGTGCCCCGCCTTACGCCGGCTTTGTGGCGGGTTAGGCGAGGCCCTGGCTGTGCCAGACGCGGGCGGCGCTGTGGTGGAGGATGCCGTGGCGGCGGGCGAGGGCTTGGCGGTCCTTGCTGTAGCCGCCGCCGATGACGCCGACCACGGGGATGTCGCGGCCCAGGCAGTGGCGCATCACCGCTTCGTCGCGGGCGGCGACGCCGGCATCGGTGAGCTGCAGGTAGCCCAGGGCGTCGTCCTGGTGCACGTCCACGCCGGCGTCGTAGAGCACCAGGTCGGGCTGGTAGAGCGGCAGCAGGTAGTTCAGCGCGTCGTCCACCACCTTGAGGTAGTCGGCGTCGCCCATGCCCATCGGCAGGGGGATGTCCCAGTCGCTCTCGGCCTTGCGCGCGGGGAAGTTCTTCTCGCAGTGCAGGGACACGGTGATGGCCTCGGGCGTGTCGGCGAGGATGCGCGCCGTGCCGTCGCCCTGGTGCACGTCGCAGTCGAAGATCAGCACGCGCCCGACCCGGCCGGCCGCCAGCAGGTAGCGGCTGATCACCGCCAGGTCGTTGAAGATGCAGAAGCCCGCCGGGAAGTCGTAATGGGCGTGGTGGGTGCCGCCGGCCAGGTGGCAGGCGAGGCCGTGTTCCAGGGCCAGCTCGGCGGCCAGCACCGAGCCGCCCACCGCGCGGATGGTGCGCCGCGCAAGGGCCTCGCTCCAGGGCAGGCCGAGGCGGCGCTGGTCCTCGTGGGCCAGCTCGCCCTGCAGGTAGCGGGCGATGTAGTCGGGGCAGTGGGCGAGGGCGAGGACGTCGGCCGGGCACAGCTCGGGGCGCAGCAGCTGCTCGTCGCGGACCAGCCCGCTGTCTACCAGGTGGTCGCGCAGCAGGCGGAACTTCTCCATGGGGAAGCGGTGCCCGTCGGGGAAGGGCGGGCTGTAGTCGTCGTGGTAGACCAGCGGCAAAGGCATAATGCGGAGCTATTTTTCATCGGCCGGGGCGCAAGAGTACCCCGCTGGCTGTCCATGCCGTAAGCACCGTCACGCCTGGAGGAACCGACCATGCCCATCGAAACGCAGAGCCCGCGCCTGTTGCTGCGCGCCTGGCGCGACGACGACCTCGATCCCTTCGCCGCGCTCTGCGCCGACCCCGAGGTGATGCGCTACTTCCCCGGCACCCAGAGCCGCGAGGAGGCTGCCGCGCTGATCCAGCGCGCCCGCGCCCACGCCGCCGAGCACGGCTTCGGCCTCTGGGCCCTGGAGCGCAAGGACAACGGCGAGTTCATCGGCTTCACCGGGCTGGGCAAGGTCGGCTTCGAGGCGCCCTTCACCCCCGCTACCGAGATCGGCTGGCGCCTGGCCCGCGCCCACTGGGGCCAGGGGTACGCCAGCGAGGCGGCGCGCGCGGCCCTGGCCTGCGCCTTCGACACCCTGCAGCTGGCCCAGGTGGTGGCCTTCACCGTGCCGGCCAACAGGGCCTCCAGCGCGGTGATGGAGCGCATCGGCATGACCCGTGACGAGGCCGGTGACTTCGAGCACCCGAAGGTGGAAGTCGGCCACCCGCTGCGTCGCCACATCCTCTACCGCATCCACCGCCAGGATTGGCTGGAGCGGCCATGAGCGACGAGGTTCGCGCCTACCACGCCCTGAGCAAGCACCGTCCGGATGCCTGGGCCCCTGGCCCCGGGCGCCTGGAGTGGTCGACCCAGCCGGCGCCGTTCCGCCGTTACGCGGGCGCCCGTTGCATCGCCCTGCCGCGCCGGCCGCTGGAGGAGACGCCGCGCTACGACCAGCCCTTCGCCGGGCCCGTCGGCGCTCCCGCGCCTTTCGATTCCGCCAGCATCGGCCAGCTGTTCTACGACAGCCTGGCCCTCTCGGCCTGGAAGGAGGACGGCGGCAACCGCTGGGCGCTACGGGTCAACCCGTCCTCCGGCAACCTGCACCCCACCGAAGCCTACCTGCTGGCGCCGGCCGGCAGCCTGGAGGGCCCGGCCGTGCTGGCCCACTACGCACCGGACCTGCACGGCCTTGAGGTGCGTGCCGAGTTGCCCGCTGCCCTGGCGCTGCCGGCAGGCGGCTTGCTGCTGGGGCTTTCCAGCATTCACTGGCGCGAGGCCTGGAAGTACGGCGAGCGCGCCTACCGCTACTGTCAGCACGACCTCGGCCACGCCCTGGCGGCCATCGCCATTGCCGCCTCCGCCCTGGGCTGGCGGGTGCGCCTGCTGGGCCAGGTGCCCGATGCCCGCCTGGACGCCCTGCTGGGGCTGGACCGGCCCGGCTTCGAGGAGGCCGAACGGGCCGATGCGCTGCTGTGGATAAGTGCGCCGGGCGCGCCGCTGCCCCGGCTGCCGGGCACCTTGCTCGACGGCCTGGCCGCGCTGGAGCTGGACGGTGTGCCCAATCGCCTGTCCCGCGAGCAGCGCCACTGGCCGGAGCTGGAACGGGTGCTGCAGCTGTGCCGCGCCCCGGCACAGGCCGAAGGCGACGACGCCTTCACCCCCGGCCGGCAGAGCGACGACAACCCCGGCCTGCCGTTGCGCCCTCTGTTGCACCGACGCCGCAGCGCCCAGGCCATGGACGGGCGCACCGGCATTCATGCCGACTTGCTGCTGGCCTGGTTGCGCCGGCTGATGCCGGAAAACTCGCCGGTGCCCCTGGCGTTGGCGGGGGCGCCGCAGGTGGACCTGCTGCTGTTCGTGCACCGCGTGCAGGGCCTGGAGCCCGGCCTCTACTGGCTGGCCCGTGGCGCCGCGGCGGAGGCCGAGCTGGCGCAGGGGCTGCGGGAGGATTTCCTCTGGCGGCGGGTGCCCGGCGAACTGCCGCTGTACCGCCTGCTGGAAGGGGATGCACGGGGTCTGGCGGGCTTTCTTTCCTGCGGGCAGGACATCGCTGCCGACGGCTGCGTCGCCCTGGCCATGCTGGCGCGCTTCGACCAGGCCCTGGAGCAGGGCGCCTGGCGCTACCCGAGGCTGTTCTGGGAATGCGGCCTGCTCGGCCAACTGCTGTACCTGGAAGCCGAAGCGGCGGGGCTTTCCGGCACCGGCATCGGCTGTTATTTCGACGATGCGGTGCATGAACTGCTCGGACTTGCCGACAGCCGCTGGCAAAGTCTTTACCATTTCACCCTTGGCCGCGCCCGCTGGGATGAGCGCCTGACGACGGCACCGGCCTATCCTGAATGAACTCGACCCCGACCCTGAACGGGGCAGCCGCCTTGCAGAGGAGATACCCCACATGACCCAGGTGCTGGATGATCTGGTCGCCTTGCTGAGCCTCGAATCCATCGAGGAGAACCTCTTCCGTGGCACCAGCCAGGACCTGGGCTTCCGCCAGCTGTTCGGCGGCCAGGTGCTCGGGCAGTCGCTGTCGGCGGCCAGCCAGACGATGGAAGAGGAGCGCCACGTGCACTCCATGCACGGCTACTTCCTGCGCCCGGGCGACGCCACCCTGCCGGTGGTCTACACCGTGGACCGGGTGCGCGACGGCGGCAGCTTCAGCACCCGGCGGGTGACGGCGATCCAGAAGGGCCAGCCGATCTTCACCTGCAGCGCCTCGTTCCAGGCCGATGAAAACGGCTTCGAGCACCAGATCGTCATGCCCCAGGTGCCCGGGCCGGAGAACCTGCCCTCGGAGCTGGAGCTCACCCGGCAGAACGCCCACCTGATTTCCGAGCGCATGCGCGACAAGTTCCTCTGCGACAAGCCCATCGAAATCCGCCCGGTCACCGCCAACAACCCCTACGACCCCAAGCCCGGCGAGCCGATCAAGTACGTCTGGTTCCGCGCCGACGGCAACCTCCCGGACATCCGCGCCCTGCACAAATACGTGCTGGCCTATGCCTCGGACTTCGGCCTGCTGACCACCGCCATGCTGCCCCACGGGGTTTCGGTGTGGCAGAAGTTCATGCAGGTGGCCAGCCTCGACCACTCGCTGTGGTTCCACCGCGACCTGCGCGCGGACGACTGGCTGCTGTACTCCATGGACAGCCCCTGGTCCGGCAACGCCCGCGGCTTCTCCCGCGGCAGCATCTTCAACCGCGCCGGCCAGCTGGTGGCCTCCGTGGCCCAGGAAGGCCTGACGCGCGTGCGCGAAGACTGGAAGTAACCCCCGCGCCCACCCCGTAGGAGCGAGCTCTGCTCGCGAAGCGCTCCACGGGGTGGACCACGGCGTAGGGCCCGACTCCGTTGTGGTGGACATAAAAAGCGATGTCCACCCTACGCCCGGAAATGCCCCGGTGCCCCACGACGACCGGGCCCGGGTAGGGTGGATGACGCTCTTTTCATCCACCAATCGGTGTTCCCGGCCTGCACCTTGGGTGACCCACATACCGCATGGGTTTCGCTTCGCTCTACCCATCCTACGTGTGCCTTGCAGGTGCTTCGTAGGATGGGTAGAGCCGTGCGAAACCCATCACCTCGTTATCACAGGTGTCTTCAGGCCAGCCTCAGGACAACTGCTGCTTCAACGCCTCGCTCTGGCCGAGGACGCGGGGCATGTCTTCGTAGCGGATCCACCATTGGCCTTGCCATTCCATGAGGTTGACCTGGTGGTGGCCCTGCCATTTCAGCAGGCGGCGACGGGGCTGGTGGTCCGGCGCGCGTTGGCCGTCGAGCAGGGCGGGGAGCACTTCCTGGGTGATCCACTGGCGCAGGCTGCGGTTTTCCGGGTGGTAGAAATTCACCAGCAGCAGGCTGTGCAGGCCGCTTTCGTTCACCAGCAGCTCGTCGGTGAATTGCCCGGCGTCGTGGCGCAGGGTTTCCTGGCGCCACTGGTCGGCGTCGAGCTTGGCGGTGAGGCGCATGTCCAGGCGGCTGTTGGTGAGGCGGGCGAGGTCGCGGCAGCAGAACCAGGGCAGGCCGTCGATCAGCACGACGTTGAGGGGGCGGCGGTAGCGGATGAAGCGCGTGGCGATGCGGTAGTCAGTCATGGCGCACCTCCGGGGTGGAGGGGCGGCAGGTGATGCGCTGTTGCGACTGGATGGCTCGCATGTTCCAGAACTCCTGTGCTGGACGTGGAGCCGCCACCGAAGGGAAGGGTGGCGGACCGTGCAGGGCTAGAGACCCCGGCAAACACGCAAACCGGATGGGCATACGCCCGTCCCGCACGGTCCGCCATAGACGGCCAGGAAGCCGGAACCCGAGGGGACCGTCTTTCTGCTATGGCGTGTGATGCGTGTGTTGGATTTCGGGGTCTCTAATCCCGGTCATGACCAAGGCCATGACGGGGCGAGAAGCTACCCAGCGGCTTTGTAGGACGGCAATGCAGTTGTCTTGTAGGGATCGGCCTGCAGTCCACCCCAGGTCGTTATTTCATCCCGCTGTAAGACCCTGAGTGAAATATTTCCAACGGGTCGATGTTATTAGGCGATTTGCTGTAGGAGAATCCTCACAAATCGTTATTGCCAATCGCAATTTAAAACCGCTCGAAAAGTGCTAATGCGTTTAAAAACACATACTGGCTATTTGCTCTTTGTTGTGTAAGTAAAACGCTATTTATACTTCCTCTTATTTCCTACAAAACCCTGAAAGCCCCGCCAATACATAGGTTTTAAGCCATGTAGGCCCTGTGATGGCACGCTGCGCCAGCGTGCTGGCACCTTCAGCTTTTTGAACGCCGCCGAATTTCTACTACGGTCCCATTTATTGGTACACAAGTGCTCGTGGAGTCTTGGGTGTTGTAGGAGTTTTCATAATGAACCGCGCTCAGTTTTTGATTTCGTCCCTCGTGCTTCTGCCTCTTTCCACCACTCTGGAGGCCGCCGGGACGGTCCAGGGGCAGTTGGGTGTGCAACTCGTCATCGGCGCCGGTTGCACCGTGAACAACGGCAGCAACAACGGCAGTGCGAACACATTCGGCAGCATCGCCTTCGGTACCTACCCGAGCTTGAACAGCATCATCGAGGCCCAGTCCGTGGGGGCTTCGGCGGGCAGTTCGTTCGGCGTGACCTGCACCACCGGCACCAACTATTCGGTGGCGCTGGATTCGGGCCTGCATGCCACCGGCAACCAGCGCAACATGAGTGCTGGCGCCACCGATGTGATCGCCTACAACCTCTACAAGGAGGCGGCGCGTACCACGCTCTGGGGCAACGGCAGCAACGGCGGCACGGCCCTGGCCGCCACCGGCACCGGCGCCAACCAGGAGCTGGTGGTGTATGGCCGCGTACCGCCGCAGACGACACCCGCCACCGGCACCTACACCGATACCGTCCAGGTGACCATCACCTGGTAAGCGTCGTGACCAGGCCCCAGGCCTGGCCAATGACCACAGCGACACGGAAGTAAGAATCACATTCAGGAACCGCCATGGTCTGCCGTCGCGACAGCAAGATGTGGCTGGTGCTGATGGTTTCGACGACGGTCTGTCCGTCGATCCATGCCGCCAGCAAGAGCGCCACCATCGGAATAGCCGCTGAAGTATTGCCGGCCTGCAGCGCCGGCAGCACGGTACCAGCGACCCTCGGCCAGTTCGGCACCCTGGATTTCGGCACCCACTTCAACCTCGCCGCGCAGGTCACCGTGGTCGGCACGGCCGGCGCCGGCGCACTGCGGGTCAATTGCCTGACCAGCACCCCCTACCGCGTACTGATCAGCGCCGGCGGCAGCGGCAACGTCAATGCCCGTCGCATGACCGGGCCCTCGGCGGCCCAGGTCAGCTACAACCTCTACACCTCCGCCACCTACGCCACCGTGTGGGACAACAGCATCGGCGTCACCGGCACCGGCACCGGCCAGGACCAGTTGCTGCCGGTGTACGGCCGCGTGCCGGTGCAGGCCGCGCCGCTGTCGGGCACCTACACCGACACCGTCACCGTAACGGTGAGCTGGTGATGTTGCCCCGGCCCCTGGTCGCCAGCCTGGCCCTGCTGCCGGGCCTGGGTTGCTTCGCCGACACGGGCCTCAACGAGCTGCAGATCACCCAGCTGTTCGAGATCAAGGCGGCGGTGACCGCCGGCTGCATCCTCGGCAGCGGCAGCAGCGACGTGACCACCTACGGCAGCATCAACTTCGGCCAGGTCAGCACCCTGCCCAGCGACGTGACGCGGGTCAGCACGGTGGGCAATGGCTCCATCCAGCTGCAGTGCACGCCCGGCACCTCGCTGAGCATCGCCCTCAACGCCGGGCTCAACACCGCCAGCGTCACCGGGGGGCGCTACATGATCAAGGGCGCCGAGACCCTGCGTTACCAGCTGTACAAAGATGCTGGCTACAGCGCCGTCTGGGGGGACGGCAGCAACGGCGCCACGGCCATGAGCCTGACCTACAGCGCCACCAGCGGCACCCAGTCCTACCCGGTGTACGCGCGGCTGTTCGCGGTGGCGACCATGCCCAGCGCCGGGATCTACAACGACACGGTGACCGTCACCGTGACCTATTGAGAAGGGGAAGCCCATGCATCGAACCGCCCTTGGACATGGCCTGCGCACCGGCGTCATCGCCGCCTTGCTGGGGCTGGGCCTGACGGCGGCGAACACGGCCATGGCGGCGAGCTCGGTGCTGATCTGGCCGATCAACCCGACCATCGAGGCCGAGCAGAAGGCCGCCGCGCTGTGGCTGGAGAACCGTGGCCAGCAACCCGTCGACCTGCAGGTGCGGGTGATGGCCTGGCGCCAGGGCAACTTCGACGACCAGCTCGACGCCCAGCGCACCATCATCGGCAGCCCGCCGGTGGTGACCATCGCCCCGGGCAAGCGACAGATGATCCGCCTGATCGCCACCCAGCCGGCGCCGGCCGGCACCGAGCAGGCCTACCGGGTGCTGGTGGACGAGATGCTGCGCCCCGACGCGAAGGTCGACCCGCAGCTGGGGGTGAAATTCCAGATGCGCTATTCGGTGCCGCTGTTCGTGTTCGGCGGTGGCGCGGGGCCGGAGCCGGTGAGCGGCGCCAAGCCCCGCGAGGGGGTGCAGATCCTCCAGCCCAGGCTCAGCTACCAGGTGCGCCAGGAAGGAGGCCGGCGCTACCTGTTCCTCAGCAACCAGGGGCCGGCCCATGCCCGGCTGTCCAAGGTGTCGCTGCGCCAGGGGGGCGCCAGCACACTGATCGCCGATGGCCTGCTGGGCTACGTGCTGCCCGGCGCGCAGATGCGCTGGCAACTGCCGGAGCGGGCGCCGAGCGGCAATTTCGTGCTGGAGGCGCGGATCAACGAGCAGGCCGAGCCCCAGCCGATACCGGCCCATTGAACAGCGGCCGGACGACTGCCGAAGGATGGCGCGTATTGGGGGCAACGGGCGCAACACAACGGCATGGGCATGGCGCCCGTGGGGCGGGCTGCTGCTCGCTCTGCTGCTCGGTGGCGCGCCCTGGGCGGCCGAGCCCAACCCGCCACCCGCTGATGCCGACGTCGCTGCTGCGCCCGTCGACCCCAGCCCGGGCCCTGGCGAGCCGGCGGCCACCGACCCTAGCGCGGCGCCGGGGGAGTACACCCTCTACCTGGAGCTGGTGGTCAACGAGATGCCTACCGACAAGGTGGTGCCGGTGATCGTCCGTGCTGGCCGCTATTGGGTCGAGGCCGAGGACCTGCGCGGCGCTGGGGTGCGCCTGCCCGAGGGCGCCAGCGGCCCCCAGGCGCTGGATGCCATCGAAGGCCTGGGCAGCGAGTACGACCAGGAACTGCAACGCCTGAAGCTGACGCTGCCCAGCGAATGGCTGCCGCGCCAGGAGGTGGGCGACACCAGCGTGTACGCGCGCACCCCGGCCCGCGCCGACTTCGGCGCGCTGTTCAACTACGACCTCTACTACACCGACAGCGATGCCGGGCAGCGCTACGCCAGCACCTGGCTGGAGCAGCGCCTGTTCGGTAGCCGCGGCACCTTGGGCAACACAGGCGTGTACCGCAAAAGCTTCGGCGACAGCGAGGGCGAGGGGAACGGCTACGTGCGCTACGACACCCTGTGGACCCTCAACGACCAGGAGAGCCTGCGCACCCTGCAGGTGGGCGACCTGGTCACCGGGGCGCTGACCTGGAACAGCGCGGTGCGGGTGGGCGGCGTGCAGGTGTCGCGCAACTTCGGCCTGCGCCCGGACCTGGTCACCTACCCCCTGCCGCGCTTCAGCGGCGATGCCGCGGTGCCGAGCACGGTGGACCTGTTCATCAACAATGCGCGGGTCAGCAGCGACGACCTGCAGCCCGGCCCCTTCACCGTGAGCAACGTGCCCTACATCAGCGGCGCCGGCACCGCCACGGTGGTGACCACCGACGCCCTGGGGCGCCAGGTGTCCACCGACGTGCCCTTCTACGTGACCAACACGCTGTTGCAGAGGGGCCTGTACGACTACTCCCTGGGCGTGGGCAAGCTGCGCGAAGACTACGGCGTGAAGAGCTTCGCCTACGGCAGCACCGTGAGCAGCGGCACCTTCCGCTACGGCATCAGCGACGCCTTCACCCTGGAGAGCCACGCCGAGCTGGGCGAGGAACTGCGCCTGGGCGGGCTCGGCGGCACCTTCGGCCTGGGCAACTGGGGCACCCTCGGCACCTCGTTTTCCCAGAGCACCTATGAGGGCCTGCGCGGGCGCCAGACCAGCCTCGGCTACAGCTACTACTCGCCGCTGTTCGGCTTCGCCTTCCAGCGTGTGCAGCGCAGTTCGGGCTTCGTCGACGTCAGCCAGGTCAGCGCCCTGGAGCTGGGCCGCGAGGAGCTGGGCCTGGCGCGGCGCAGCGACCAGGTGACCTTCTCGGTGAGCCCGGAGGAGGTCGGCAGCCTCGGCATCGGCTACTTCTCCAGCAAGACCCGCAGCGGCGAGCGCACCCGTGTGCTGAACCTCTCCTGGTCGCGCAGCCTGTGGGCCAACAGCAGCCTGTATGTGTCGATGAACCGCGAGCTGGGCACCTCGGGCTACTCGGCCCTGGTGCAGCTGATCATGCCGTTCGACATGCTCTCCACCTTCAGCGCCAGCGTCGAGCGCGACACCAACGGCAAGTACCGCGAGCGGGTCAACTACGGGCGCACCGCACCGAGCCAGGGCGGCGTCGGCTACAACCTCAGCTACGCCGCCGGCGGCGGCAGCTACAAGCAGGCCGACGTCACCTGGCGCACGCCCTACACGCAGATGCAGCTGGGCGTGTACGACAACGACGGCGAGCGCACCCAGTGGGGCGACATCAGCGGCTCGCTGGTGTGGATGGACGGCGGGGTGTTCCCCAGCAATCGCATCAACGATGCCTTCGTGCTGGTCAGCACCTCGGGCTTCGCCGACGTGCCGGTGAACTTCGAGCACCAGTTGCTGGGCCACACCGACAGCCGCGGCCACCTGCTGGTGCCCTGGGTGCCGTCCTACTACCGCGCCAACTACGAGATCGACCCCCTGGGCCTGCCGGGCAACGTGCGTATCCCGGATGTTTCCCAGGAGATCGCCGTGCACCAGGGCAGCGGCGCCCTGCTGGAGTTCCCCATGGAGCGGGTGGTGGCGGCGAGCATCCTGCTGATCGACGTGCGTGGCGAGGTGCTGCCGCGCGGCGCCATCGCCCGCGTAGAGGGGCGCGACCTGGAGGCCTACGTGGGCTGGGACGGGCTGGTGTATTT
Organism: Pseudomonas sp. PDM13; assembly: GCF_025685765.1. Taxonomy (NCBI): domain Bacteria; kingdom Pseudomonadati; phylum Pseudomonadota; class Gammaproteobacteria; order Pseudomonadales; family Pseudomonadaceae; genus Pseudomonas; species Pseudomonas sp. PDM13. The sequence goes on from NZ_JAOTQU010000030.1 coordinate 39,168, forward strand.
CGAGGGCCTGGAGCTGCGCAACGCGCTGCGCGTGGAACTGCCCGACGGCAGCCACTGCACAGTGACGGTGGAGCTAAAGAGCCTGGACGAGGAACTGGCGCAGATCGGCCCGCTGACCTGCCGCTGACCTGCACGAACGAGGAACGAGTCATGGATGCGAAGCGCAATATCCTCTCCCTCCTGCTGCTGGCGCTGCTCTGGCTGGGCGCGGGGCGCGTGTGGGCGGCCTGCACCACGGTGAACCCGGCGGTGAGCCTGGGCACCGTCAGCTCCTTCACCATGAACGCCTCGGCCCAGGGCAACCTGGGCGGTGCCGGGCTGACCTGCGCGACCTTCCTGTCCCTGCTGGCGGCCAACTATGTGCAGGTGACGCTGCAGTCCGCTGCGCCGGTGCTCACCGACGGCCATGGCAACAGCATTCCGCTGAAGGTGTTCGTCACCAACGGCGGCACCGAGATCACCCCCGGCTCCACGGTGCAGTTGAGCAGCCTGGCGGTGCTGGCGCTGCTGACCAACGCCAGCACCGGCATCAACCTGTACTTCCAGGCCCAGGCGGCCAACGTGCCTGCAGGCACCTATACCACCAATGTGGTGTTCACCTGGCGCTACGCCATCTGCGAATCCGGCATCCTCAACTCCTGCTCCTGGCAGCGCAGCCCCGGCGTCACCCAGAACTGCCCGCTCGGCCTCTGCGGCGCGCCGACCAACTGGGGCACCGGGGTGACCGCCACCAGCACCGTGACCATCGTAGTAACCAAGGCCTGCGCGCTGAACAGCTACCAGAACGTCGACCTCGGCAGCCAGGCGCTGGTCAGCCAGTTCGCCTCGGTGACCCGCGCCATCACCCTGACCTGCACCAGCGACGAGGGCTACCTGGTGAGCTTCGACAGCGGCCAGAACTACCAGGCACCCTGGCGGCGCATGGCCAGCGGCGCCAACCGCCTGGGCTACAACATCTACTTCCCCAACACGACGACGGTGTGGACCACCACGCAGAACCTGTCGCAGAAAGGCACGGGATTGCTACAGACGGTGAACTTCCAGGTGACCATCGACCCCACGCAGGCCAACGTGCCGGTGGGCACCTATATCGACAACGTGACCCTGATCATCAACTACTGACGGGACGGTGTACCCTGGCGCGCTGTTTCCCGAACCGTCCGGAGTAGAGACATGGGCCTGGCGCAGTTCCGCCATTGGGTGTTCGACATGGATGGCACTCTGACGATTGCCGTTCACGATTTCGCCGCGATCCGCCGAGAGCTGGCGATTCCCCCGGAGGATGACATCCTCCATCACCTCGCCGCGCTGCCGGCGGAAGAGGCCCGCGCCAAGCACGCCTGGCTGCTGGAGCACGAGCGCGAGCTGGCGCTGAATGCGCGCCCGGCGGCCGGTGCCGTGGAGCTGGTGCGCCACCTCCACGAACTCGGTGTGCGCCTGGGCATCCTCACCCGCAACGCCCGCGAGCTGGCGCTGCTGACGTTGCAGGCCATCGGCGTGGACGATTGCTTCGCCCCGGCCGACATCCTCGGCCGCGACGAGGCGCCGCCCAAGCCGCACCCGGGTGGCTTGCTGCACCTGGCCGAGCGCTGGGCCGTAACGCCGGACGAGATGGTGATGGTGGGCGACTACCGCTTCGACCTCGATTGCGGCCGTGCCGCCGGCAGCGCCACGGTGCTGGTCAACCTGCCGGAAAACCCCTGGCCCGAGCTCACCGATTGGTACGCCGAGGATTGTGCGCAGCTGTTGCTGTTGGCGCGGTAGATCGGGTCAAGACCGCATACCGCATGGGTTTCGCTTCGCTCTACCCATCCTACGCGTGCCTTGCAGCCTCGTCGTAGGATGGGTAGAGCCGTGGAAACCCATCAAAGGCCCCGCACGGAGCGGGTGGCTACAGGTCCCGTGCGGTGAAGGTGTCGCAGCGGTTGATGTCGCCGCGTTCGAAGCCGGTCTTGAACCAGCGCACCCGCTGGGCCGAGGTGCCGTGGGTGAAGGAGTCGGGCACCACCTGGCCGCGTGCCTGTTTCTGCAGGCGATCATCGCCGATGGCGTTGGCGGCGTTGAGCGCCTCTTCCAGGTCGCCGGGTTCCAGCCAGTCCAGGCGCTTCTGTGCGTGGAAGGCCCAGACGCCGGCGAGGCAGTCGGCCTGGAGTTCCTGGCGCACCAGCAGGCCGCCGGCGCCTTCCATCTTCTGGCCCCGCTGGCGCGCGGCATTGACCTTGGTGGAGACGCCGAGGAGCGTCTGCACGTGGTGGCCCACCTCGTGGGCGATGACATAGGCCTGGGCGAAATCGCCGGCGGCGGAGAAGCGTTGGGCCATTTCGCGGAAGAAGTCCAGGTCCAGGTACACCTGGCGATCGCCGGGGCAGTAGAAGGGGCCGACTGCCGAGGAGGCGAAGCCGCAGGCCGATTGCACGCCGCCGTTGAACAGCACCAGTTTCGGGTCCTGATACTGGCGGCCGCCCTGCTGGAAGATGGCCTGCCAGGTATCTTCGGTATCACCGAGCACGGCGCGCACGAACTCCGCTTCCTGGTCATCCCCCGGTGGCGCGCCGCTATGAGGGGGCGCGGTGGAGAGGCTGGCCTGGCCGGCGAGCTGGCCGAGGATGGTCAGCGGGTCTTCACCCATGAGCAGGCCGACCACCACCACCAGGGCGATGCCGCCCAGCCCGATGCTCTTGCCGCCGCCGAGGCGCATGCCGCCACCGCCGCTGCCGCGCGCATCCACCACGTTGTCGCTGCGTCTCGCCCGTTGCCAGCGCATGTGCCGATCCTTGTCTTCACCGAGGCATTGAGTGTCGTAGCTGGCGGCGGGGTGCGCCAGCCCGGTCGTCAGCCGAGGCGGCCCGGCTCAGGCAGCAGGCGCGCGTGGGCCAGCAGTTGCACGGCGCCGCCGACCTGCACGCGGCCCTCACCGGTGACCTGTACATCCAGCCGGCTGGGGCGGCCGAGGAAGCGCCCCTGTTTGAGGGCGAAGCCCTGCTCGCGGCGCTCCAGGCCCCGCTGCACCAGCCAGGCGGCGACCGGGCCGGCGGCACTGCCGGTGGCGATGTCCTCGACCACGCCGAGGGGGTCCCAGGTGCGGCCTTCACGGGCGTCGACGTCGATGAGGAAGACGAAGGCCGCGCCTATGGCCGCCAGCTCGTCATCCAGCGGGCGTTGCTGGCGGGCATTGGCCAGCCCGGCGCCGGTCACCGGCAACAGCAGGTAGGGCAGGCCGGTGCTGACCACCTGCGGCGGGTGGCGGCTGTCCCATTCGCTGCTGAACGCGGCGGCGAAAGCCAGGGCGGCGTTGGCGTCCAGCTCGGCGCCGAACTCGGCGATGCCCTGGTCCATTTCCGCGTAGAAGCCCTGGCCCTGGCGACGGGTGGCCAGGGTGACGCGCTTGTCGCGCAGCTGCAGGGCCCATTCGGCGTGCTCGCCCGGGGCGTGCAGGTAGTGCAGCAGGGCGGCGGCGCCAAGGATCGGGTGGCCGGCGAAGGGCAGTTCTTCTTCCACGGTGAATACCCGCGCGGCGAACTCGCCGGGCTGGGCACCCGGCTCGAGGAAGATCGACTCGAACTGGCGCAGCTCCTGGGTCAGCGCCTGCATGGCGGCGGGCGACAGGCCCCGGGCGTCGGGGAACACCGCCAGGCCGTTGCCGGCCAGCACGCGTTCGGCGAATACATCGACTTGCCAGTAATCCATTGCTGTTCCTCGGAAACGCGCGCGGCCGCCCAGGGGCGGCCGCGCTGTGTGGGGTAGGGGAGCGCTAGTGTGCCGGATACTCGGCCAGCACGCTCTGCTGACCTTGCGCCGACACGCCGATCACCTGGTAGGCGTCCTGCATGCCGTCCATTTCCATGCCCGGCGAGCCCATGGGCATGCCCGGCACGGCGGCGCCGATCAGGTCCTTGCGCTCGCGCAGCTTGAGCACGTCGCTGGCCGGCACGTGGCCCTCGACGAACTTGCCGTCGACCACGCCGGTGTGGCACGAGCCCAGGCCGTGGGGCACGCCGAGGCGGGTCTTGACCGAGGCCATGTCGCTCTCGACGTGGTCGTTGACCTGGATGCCGTTGTCCCGCAGGTGGCTGATCCAGGCCTTGCAGCAGCCGCAGTTGGGGTCGCGGTAGACGTCCATGGAAACGCTCTCCGCCGCCTGGGCGAAGAGGGGAGCGAAGAGCAGGGAGGCGAGAAGGGCGCGGCGCATGGGAAAGCTCCTGAACGTGGAATGGGCGACAGCTTATGCCTGTCGCCGCTGCGCTGCGCGCCGCGGCTGTTACGGGATGTACGCCGGTTGATATGGGTCAGTTTTCCAGGGCTGGGCGCGTTGCCCTCGTAGGATGGGTAGAGCGGAGCGAAACCCATCAATGGGGCGCGCCAGGGAAAACGGCGTGCCGCTCCGACTCCGCCTGGTGGAGGTAAAAAGCGACCTCCACCCTACGCAGCGGTCATGTCCTTGGTGGGCGGGATGCCTCAAGGCGCCGGCCGTGCGGGGAAGTCCTTCAACAGCTCGGCCACGGCCTGGTCGAAGCCTTGCTGGGTGAGCTTGGGGTCGTGCAGCTGGCGGCTGATCTGCGCTTCGAACAGCACCCGCTCGTCGAAGCCGTCGAGGATGCGCAGGGCGAGGCGGGCGCGTTCGTCCTGGGTCAGCTCGGTCTGGTTGTAGAGGGCGCCGCCGGGGGTGACCACCGGTCGCATGGTCACGCCGGGCTCCGACGCCAGGCCCAGGGCGTAGATGATGGTCAGGTCGCTGCCGTGCTCCTGGTAGCGGTAGCCCTTGGCTTCCAGGGCCTTGTGCAGGGCGTTGTCGAAGCGTTCTTCCAGGTCCTGGCGGTGCCCCGGGGCACGCACCGGCTGGATGCTGAAGGTCATGTAGTGGCTGGTGCGCGCGGCCGGGGCGACGGTGACGCCGTCGTCGGGGGGCGCGGCGCAGGCGCCCAGCAGCATGGCGAGCAGCGGCAGGCTGAGGCGGGGCGGCAGCATGGGTGACTCCTTGGAATGGTCCTGGCTAGAGCCTAGCCGTGGCCCTGGCCCGGCGGCCCCGACCTTGCGATGGGTTGGGCGAACGAAACCCGCTGCGGTGGGTCTTTTGCAGATCGCTGCCGATCGGAGGAGAAAGGCGATGCTACTTGCCCGGCTGATTCTGGTGGTCCAGATCCTGGTGTTCGCGGGTTTCGGCCTGGCCTACTGGTTCCGCCCCTACGAGATGGCCAACCTCAGCGGCATGCTGCTGATGGAAACCACCTCGGTAAGCAACGTGCGCGTCTACTACGGTGGCCTGCAGATCGGCCTGGCGCTGTTCCTGCTCTGGGCCCTGCGCGGCCGCGAGCTGATGCGCGCGGCGCTGATGATGCTGTTGCTGGTGCAGTCCGCCCTGGCCCTGGCGCGCATCGGCTCGCTGTGGCTGGACGACGGCACCCTGCAGAACTTCGACATCAGCTCCCTGGCCTACAAGGTGGCCACCGCGCTGCTGGCCGGCGTGGCCCTGATGCAGCTGGCGCGCTACCAGGAACCGGTGGCGGACACCGCGCTGATCGGCGACCTGGACGACGAGGTCAGCGAGCCGCTGCGCCGGGGTGGCATCCGCGAAGGGTTGGTGGAGCGCATCGACGAAGCGGCAACGCTGCCGCCGGAAAGGCCTTGATACAGAGCCATCGCGCACGGGGCGACGGCCTGTCGGGCAGGCTTGGGAAACTTGCCTATCCTTTGGTTTTCAAGCCGATGAAGGAGGTGGTCCCATGGATATAGACACCCTATTTTCCAACCTGCACACCTTACCCAGCATTCCCAAGGTGGCGCAGGACCTGATCCAGCAATTCGATAGCCCAACCTCCAGCCTGGACAGCGTGGCGCGCAATATCGCCCTCGATCCGGTGATCGCCGCCAAGGTATTGCGCCTGGCCAACTCCGCGCGTTTTCGCGGGGCGCGGGAGTCCACCAGCATCGAGGATGCGGCCATGCGCCTGGGCTTCAACACCCTGCGCACCCTGGTGATGGCCTCGGCCGTGACCGGCGCCTTCAAGGCCTCGCCGAATTTCGACCTCAAGGGCTTCTGGTTGCACAGCTTCCAGGTGGCGAGCATCAGCCGCTTGCTGGCCAAGCAGAAGGGCGTGGACCCGGACACGGCGTTCACCTGCGGGATGATGCACGACATCGGCGAGTTGCTGATCCAGACCGGCGCCCCCGAGTTCGCCGAGAAGCTCAACAGCGGCAAGGCCGGGGCCACCGGGCGTGCTGCCAGCGAAACGCTGCAACTGGGGTTCGGCTACCCGGAAGTGGGCGCGGAACTGGCGCGGCGTTGGCAACTGCCGGCGGTGATCCAGCAGGCCATCGCCTACCAGGCGCGGCCGATGCAGGCGCCGGCCGATGCCTTGCTGCCGCGCATCCTGGCCCAGGCGGTGCTGGTCAGCGAGGCGCTGCAGGCCCATGGCGGCGCCACCGAGGAGGCGCGGCAATCCCTGGAAGGCCCGCTGGTGGAAGGCCTGGACCTGGACGCGCTGTTCGCGGCGCTGCCGGCGGTGCTGGAGGCGGACAAGGCCTTCGCCGAACTGCTCACCTGAAAACCGACGCTTGACTTGGCGCAACGGCAGGAATAATTTCCAGACCCATGAAATCGACTTCCCTGATGCTGCGCCAACAGATTATTACCGCCATTACATACTTGGCGGGTTGACCAGTACCTACAAAGAAACCCGCCCTCGAGGCGGGTTTCTTCTTTCTGTCTCCTGGGCCCCAAGCGAACCGCAGGAGACGCCATGCAACCTTCCCCCCTCGTCCAGGCCGTGCAACAGGCGGACCAGCTGATCAATGCCGGGCGCTTCGATGCGCTGATGGATTTCTACACCGACGACGCCGTGCTGGTGGTGCGCCCGGGCCTCAACGTCCAGGGCCGCGACGGCATCCGCCGCGCCTTCGATGCCATCGCCGCGCATTTCCAGCACAGCCTCTGGGTCAGCCAGCGCGACCTGCAGGTGGTGGAGACCGGCGACACCGCCCTGGTGATGGGCCGTGCGCGCATCCAGTGGCGATCCAGCGACGGCTTCCTGTCCTTCCTCGAACGCAAGGCCACCTACGTGTTCCGCCGCCAGGCCGACGACAGCTGGCGCTGCGCCGTGGACAACTCCTATGGCACCGACCTGCTCGATGCCGTCACCGGGGAGGCCGTGGCATGACCGACTCGCTGCTCAAGGGCTATGTGCAGAAGATCCTCCGCGCGCCGGTCTACGACGTCGCCATCCAGACGCCCCTGCAACCGGCGCCGCGCCTGTCCCAGCGCCTCGGCAACGCCGTGCTGCTCAAGCGCGAGGACCTGCAGCCGGTGTTCTCCTTCAAGATCCGCGGCGCCTACAACCGCGTGTCCCAGCTCAGCGCCGAGCAACGCGCACGGGGCGTGATCGCCGCCTCCGCCGGCAACCACGCCCAGGGCCTGGCCCTGGCGGCGCGCCAGCTGGGCATCGAGGCGACCATCGTCATGCCGCGCACCACGCCGGAGCTCAAGGTCCAGGGCGTGCTGGCCCGGGGCGGCAAGGCGGTGCTCCACGGCGACGCCTTCCCCGAGGCCCTGGCCCATGCGCTGCGCCTGGCCGAGGAGCAGGGCCTGACCTTCGTGCCGCCCTACGACGACCCCGACGTGATCGCCGGCCAAGGCACCGTGGCCATGGAGATCCTGCGCCAGCAGCCGGGCGAGCTGGACGCCATCTTCGTGCCGGTGGGCGGCGGTTCGCTGATCGCCGGCATCGCCGCCTATGTGAAATACCTGCGCCCCGAGGTGAAGGTCATCGGCGTCGAGCCGGAGGATTCCAACTGCCTGCAGGCGGCCATGGCCGCTGGCGAGCGGGTAGTGCTGGAGCAGGTGGGGCTGTTCGCCGACGGTGTGGCCGTGGCGCAGATCGGCGCGCACAACTTCGAGGTCTGCCGCCATTACGTGGACGAGGTGCTCACCGTCAGCGCCGACGAGATCTGCGCGGCGATCAAGGACATCTACGACGACACCCGCTCCATCACCGAGCCGGCCGGTGCCCTGGCCGTGGCCGGGATCAAGAAGTACGTGGCCCGCGAGCGCTGCGAGGGCCGCACCCTGGTGGCCATCGACTCGGGCGCCAACGTCAACTTCGACCGCCTGCGCCACGTGGCCGAGCGCGCCGAACTGGGCGAGCAGCGTGAGGCGATCATCGCCGTGACCATTCCCGAGCGCCCGGGCAGCTTCCGCGCCTTCTGCGAGGCCCTGGGGCGGCGCCAGATCACCGAGTTCAACTACCGTTTCCACAGCGAGGCCGAGGCGCACATCTTCGTTGGCGTGCAGACCCACCCGGAGAACGACCCGCGCGATGCGCTGGTGAGCGGCCTGCAGGCCCAGGGCTTCCCGGTGCTGGACCTGACCGACAACGAGCTGGCCAAGCTGCACATCCGCCACATGGTCGGCGGCCGCGCCGACGGCGCCCTGCACGAGCGCCTGCTGCGCTTCGAATTCCCCGAGCGGCCCGGCGCGCTGCTGAATTTCCTCAACCAGCTGGGCGGGCGCTGGAACATCAGTCTGTTCCACTACCGCAACCACGGCGCCGCCGACGGCCGCGTACTGGCCGGCCTGCAGGTGCCCGACGACGAGCTGCACCTGCTGCCCGGTGCGCTGGACGCCATCGGCTACCCCTGGTGGGACGAAAGCGACAACCCGGCCTACCGTCTGTTCGTGGGGTGAGGGGCGTGATGAATCGCCACTTTGTGGGGGCGACATGCACTTTTCGTAGGATGGGTAGAGTTCCACGAAACCCATCGATGCTGAGCCTCACTCAGGCATGGGTGTCGTGCCTTTGCAGCATGGGTTTCGCTCCGCTCTACCCATCCTACGGAGGTACGCGGGTGGCTTTGGAGCGGCTTCCTGTAGGGGCGACTTCAGTCGCCAAGCGGCGCGCAGCGCCGCCGTGGCTCAAGCGCGCATCGGGTCAGGAACGGGAGGGCGTGCGGGTGTTGGGGGGCCGTAGGGTGGGCTTCAGCCCACCGCTCTTCCCTGGTCGGCTCGGTGCCCAGCCTGCTTCCGAGCGCGCTTCACCTCCGCCATGGTGGAGGTAAAAAGCGACCTCCGCCCGCAGCGGTCATGTCCGCGCGGTGGCAGGCTTTTTGTGGGAGCGAATTCATTCGCGATCGGGGCACCAGGCGGTGACCCCGGCCGGAATCAGCGACGCACCAGCAACACACCCGATTCCATATGGTGGGTGTAGGGGAACTGGTCGAACAGGGCGCAACGCTCGATGCGGTGGGTGTCGTGCAGCTGGGCGATGTTGGCGGCCAGGGTCTCCGGGTTGCAGGAGATGTAGAGGATGCGTTCGAAGCGGCGGGTCAGCTCGCAGGTGTCCGGGTCCATGCCGGCGCGGGGCGGGTCGACGAACACGGTGCCGAACTCGTAGGCCTTGAGGTCGATGCCGGCGAGGCGGCGGAAGGGGCGCACTTCGTTGAGGGCTTCGGTCAGTTCCTCGGCGGAGAGGCGCACCAGGGTGACGTTGTCCACGCCGTTGTCGGCGAGGTTGGCCAGGGCGGCGTTGACCGAGGTCTTGCTGATCTCGGTGGCCAGCGCCTTGCGGGCGCGGGTGGCCAGGGGCAGGGTGAAGTTGCCGTTGCCGCAGTACAGCTCCAGCAGGTCGTCGCTGCGCTCGCCCATGGCTTCGAAGGCCCAGGCCAGCATCTTCTGGCACACCTCGCCGTTGGGCTGGGTGAAGGCGCCTTCGGGCTGGCGGTAGCGGAAGGCGCGGCCGGCGACGGTCAGCTCTTCTTCCACGTAGTCGCGGCCGATGACGATGCGCTTGCCCTTGGAGCGGCCCACCAGGCTCACGCCCAGGTCGGCGGCGAGCTTTTCGGCCTCGGCTTTCCAGGCATCGTCCAGGGGGCGGTGGTAGCAGAGGGTGATCAGCGCGTCGCCGGACAGGGTGGTGAGGAACTCCACCTGGAACAGCTTGAACGACAGCACCTGGCTCGCCTGCCAGCCGGCCTTCAGGCGCGGCATCAGCTCGTTGATGCGGCGGCTGGCGATGGGGAAGTCCTCGATCAGCACGGGGGTGAACTTGTCCCCGGCTTCGAACATGGCGTAGTGGCGGGTTTCACCACCGGTCTCGCGCCACAGGCGGAACTCGGCGCGCAGGCGGTAGTGCTCGCGGGGCGAGTCGAAGACGTACGGTTGCGGTGCGTCGAAGGGCGCCAGCAGTGCCCGCAGGCGCTCGGTCTTGTCGGCGAGCTGGGCGGCGTAGGTGGTCGGGTCGAACTGCGGGCGGCTCATGGGGCATTCACTCTGGGGATCTGGGGCGGGCCATCCGGGGATGGCCCGCAGGGCTCAAAGGCGTGTTCGCCTAGCGGAAGTAGTCGTTACGGTTGGCGCCATCGAAAGCCGCCCTGTTTCAGGCAACAGCGCTTGAAACAACCTCCGCGAACCGCAGGGATACAGGTCGTTGCGCCCAAGCTTTTCGGCGAGCACCTTGTCGCCGATGGTCCGGTAGCCTTTTCTCACGCGGGTTTCCGAGGGGAAGCCCTTCCTACGCTTGCTGGTGACTTCGAATCGTCACCTGTTGGTCGTGGTGTTGCATGGTGCACCTCCAGTGCGTCGTGCGGCCCGGTCATGCCCGGCGGGCCGCCTCCGGGTGCTCCTTCAGTGGAAGAAGCCCATCTTGATCACGAAGAGCACGGCGAGGATCACCAGCGCCGGGCTCAGCTCGCTGTAGCGGCCGGCCAGGGTCTTGATGGCGGCCCAGGCGATGAAGCCGAAGGCGATGCCGTCGGCGATGGAATAGGTGAAGGGCATGGCCAGGGCGGTGATCAGCACCGGGGCGGCGGTGGTCAGGTCGCTCCACTCGATCTCGGCCAGGCCCGAGGCCATCAGCACGGCGACGAAGAACAGCGCCGGCGCGGTGGCGAAGGCGGGCACGCTGCCGGCCAGGGGCGAGAGGAACAGGGCCAGGAGGAACAGCACGGCGACCACGACGGCGGTGAGGCCGGTGCGGCCACCGGCGCTGACGCCGGCTGCGGATTCGATGTAGCTGGTGGTGGTCGAGGTGCCCAGCAGCGAACCGCCCATGGCGGCGGTGGAGTCGGCGATCAGCGCGCGGCCCATCTTCGGCATGTGGCCGTCGGCGCGCATCAGGCCGGCCTTCTTGGCCACGGCGATGAGGGTGCCGGAGTTGTCGAACAGGTCGACGAAGAGGAAGGCGAAGATCACGCTGACCAGGCCGATTTCCAGCGCGCCCTTGATGTCCAGCTGCAGGAAGGTGGGCGCCAGGGACGGCGGCATGGAGACAATGCCACCGAACTTGGACACGCCCAGGCCGATGCCGGCGAGGGTGACGGCGAGGATGCCGATCAGCACGGCGCCGGTCACCTTGCGGGCTTCCAGGGCGATGATCAGGAAGAAGCCGAGCACGGCGAGGATCGGCTCGGGCTTGGTCAGGTCGCCCAGGGTGAGCATGGTCACCGGGTGGGCGGCGACGATGCCGGCCTTCTGCAGGGCGATCAGCGCGAGGAACAGGCCGATGCCGGCGGCGATGGCCGAGCGCAGCTCCAGCGGGATGCTGTTGATGATCCATTCACGGATGCGGAAGATCGACAGCACGAAGAACATGCACGCCGAGATGAACACCGCGCCCAGGGCCACCTGCCAGGTGTGGCCCATGTGCAGCACCACGGTGTAGGTGAAGAAGGCGTTCAGGCCCATGCCGGGGGCGAGGGCGATGGGGTAGTTGGCGATCAGGCCCATGACGGTGGAGCCGATGGCGGCGGCCAGGCAGGTGGCGACGAACACCGCGCCCTTGTCCATGCCGGTTTCACCGAGGATGGCCGGGTTGACGAAGAGAATGTAGGCCATCGTCAGGAAGGTGGTCAGGCCCGCCAGGACCTCGGTGCGTACGTTGGTGTCGTGCGCTTTGAGTTGGAACAGTTTTTCCAGCATTTTCGCTCCCCGTGACGTCTTCGCGTCTGTTGGCCCGGACTGGATAGCAGTCAAGCACAGCGCCTGCGGTTGGGCGCCGTTTCTGCCAGCCCGGCAAAAAAGGCGCGCATCATACCAGCTCCCCCGGGGGCGGTGAATTTATGACCAGACGGGCAGCTCGGGTTTCGTCGGACGGCCCGCCCGGGCAGAAACCCTGAACCTCGGCGAAGACCGGCAAGTCCACCTGAAAGATGCGGGTATCCACACCCGCGCACCGCCCTTCGGGGCCGGACGAGACGAGCCTGAGGTCAACATGAGTTCCTTATCCAGCCTGCGCCGTGGCCAAACCGCCGTCGGCCATCCGATCCAACTGGTCATCAACGACGAACCCCATCGGCTGCAGGTGGAGCCCTGGACCACCCTGCTCGACCTGCTGCGTGAGCGCCTCGACCTGGTGGGCACCAAGAAGGGCTGTGACCATGGCCAGTGCGGCGCTTGCACCGTGCTGCGCAACGGCGTGCGGATCAATGCCTGCCTGGCCCTTGCGGTGATGCAGGACGGCGCCGAGATCACCACGGTGGAAGGCCTGGAGCGGGGCGGCGAGTTGCACCCCATGCAGGCCGCGTTCATCCGCCACGACGCCTTCCAGTGCGGCTATTGCACGCCGGGGCAGCTGTGCTCGGCGGTGGCCCTGGCCAGCGAGAACCATGCCCACGACCGCGACGCCATCCGCGAGCAGATGAGCGGCAACCTGTGCCGCTGCGGCGCTTACGCCAACATCCTCGACGCCATCGAGGAGGCGCTGCCCGCCTGCCAGGGCGCCGCCAAGGGGGACGCCGCATGACGCCCTTCAGCTACGAACGCCCCGAGGAACTGGACCAGGCCCTGAAGCTGGCCGGCCCCGGCGCGCGCTTCATCGCCGGTGGCACCAACCTGGTGGACCTGATGAAGGAGAACGTCGAGCGCCCCGAGCGGCTGATCGACATCACCGCGCTGCCGCTGCACGGCATCCTGGTCAGCGAGGATGGCGGCCTGCGCATCGGCGCCCTGGTGAGCAACGCCGACCTGGCCTGGCACCCGCGCGTGCAGAGCCATTTCCCATTGCTGGCCGAGGCGCTGCTGGCCGGCGCTTCGCCGCAGTTGCGCAACATGGCCACGGTCGGCGGCAACCTGCTGCAGCGCACCCGCTGCCAGTATTTCTATGACGTGGCCACGCCCTGCAACAAGCGCGAGCCCGGCAGCGGCTGCCCGGCGCGGGCGGGGCTCAACCGCAACCACGCGATACTCGGCGCCAGCGAACACTGCGTGGCCACCCACCCTTCCGACATGTGCGTGGCCCTGGCGGCGCTGGAGGCCAAGGTGCACGTCGCCGGCCCCGGCGGCACCCGGGTGATCGCCTTCGCCGACTTCCACCGCCTGCCCGGCGACGAGCCGCAGCGCGACAACCTGTTGGCGGCGGACGAGCTGATCACCGAGGTCGAGCTGCCGCCGTCGCCCTTCGCCCGCCACAGCGCCTATCTGAAGATCCGCGACCGCGCGTCCTACGCCTTCGCCCTGGTTTCGGTGGCAGCGGCGCTGCGCGTGGAGCAGGGCACCGTGGCCGAGGCGCGCATCGCCCTGGGCGGTGTGGCGCACAAACCCTGGCGCCTGCCGGACGCCGAGGCGGCACTGGTGGGGCGCCCGTGCACACCGGCGGCCTTCCGTGTCGCCGCCGACCTGCTGCTGCAGGGGGCCGAGGGCCTGGGGCGCAACACCTTCAAGGTGGAGCTGGCTCGCCGCGCGGTGGTCCGCGCCCTGGCCGACGCCGCCAAGGGAGGGCCTCGGGCATGAGTGCATCGCCACTGGGCAAGGCCCATGACCGGGTGGATGGCCGCGACAAGGTCACCGGCCGCGCCCGCTACGCTGCCGACTTCGCCGTGCCCGGCCTGCTGCATGGCTGGGTGGTCAACGCCGGCATCCCCCGTGGGCGCATCCTCGCCATCGACAGCCGCGCGGCCGAGGCGGTGCCCGGTGTGCAACTGGTGCTGACCCACGCCAACCGCCCGCCCATCGCCAGCTATGACGAACCCTACGAGGACGCCGACGCCGCCGACGGCTCGCCGTTCCGCCCGCTGTACAACGAGCGCATCCTCTATAGCAGCCAGCCGGTGGCACTGGTGGTGGCCGAGACCCTGGAGCAGGCGCGCCACGCCGCGCGCCTGGTGACGGTGGAATACCAGGCCGAGCCGCACCAGACCGACCTGCTGGCCGCCCTCGACGATGCCCACCTGGCCCCGGCCTCGCTGCCCGAGCCCCGGGGCGATTGCGCCGGCGCCCTGGCCGGCGCGGCCCTGCGCATCGACGTGAGCTACAGCTCGCCCATCGAGCAGCACAACCCCATGGAGCCCCACGCCGCCACGGTGGTCATGCAGCCCGATGGCGCGCTGCTGGTCTACGACAAGACCCAGGGCACGCAGAACAGCCAGCAGTACATCGAGCGGGTGTTCGGCCTGGAGCCGGGCCAGGTGCGGGTGATGGCGCCCTTCGTCGGCGGCGCTTTCGGTTCCGGCTTGCGCCCGCAGTACCAGCTGGTGCTGGCGGTGATGGCGGCGCTCAAGCTGCAGCGTTCGGTACGGGTGACCCTGACCCGGCAGCAGATGTTCAGCTTCGGCTATCGCCCGCGCACCGTGCAGCGCCTAAGCCTGGGCGCCGCCGCCAATGGCGAGCTGCGCGCCCTGCGCCACGAGGCGGTGGGGCAGACCTCGCGCTTCGAGGACTTCACCGAGCATGTGGTGGAGTGGTCCGGGATGCTCTACCAGTGCGACAACGTCGAACTGGGCTACCGCCTGGCGCCGCTGGACGTCTACACGCCGCTGGACATGCGTGCCCCCGGCGCCACCCTCGGGGTCTTCGCCCTGGAGTGCGCCATGGACGAGATGGCCGCTGCCGTGGCCATCGACCCGCTGCAGCTGCGCCTGACCAACTACGCCGAGCGCAACCAGAACGAAGGCAAGCCCTTCTCCAGCAAGGCCCTGCGCGAGTGCTACGCCCAAGGCGCCGAGCGCTTCGGCTGGGCGGCGCGTGACCCGCAGCCGCGCAGTATGCGCGAGGGCCACGAGCTGCTCGGCTGGGGCATGGCCACCGGCGTGTGGGAGGCCATGCAGAGCCCGGCCAGCGCCCGCGCGGTGATCGATGGCGACGGCCACCTGCACCTGAGCAGCGCCACCACCGATATCGGTACCGGCACCTACACGGTGATGACCCAGATCGCCGCCGCCAGCCTGGGGCTGGACATGGCGCAGGTGACCTTCAGCCTGGGCGACTCGCACCTGCCGAAGGCGCCGCTGCAGGGCGGTTCCTTCACCGTCTCCTCGGTGGGCAGCGCGGTGCAGCAGGTCTGTGTGGCGCTGCAGGACCGGCTGCTGAAGACCGCCGTGGAGCTGGAGGACTCGCCCTTCGAAGGGCTGACGCGGGAGCAGGTGGAGTTCGTCGACGGCGAACTGCGGGTCATCGGCGCGCCGGAGCTGGCGCTGGGCTATGGCGAGATCGTCCGTGCCGCTGGCGGCGCGGCCCTGGAAGCCCGGGTGGACGCCAAGCCGGACGACAAGCGCGAGGCCTATTCCACGGCCAGCCATTCGGCGGTCTTCGTCGAGGTGCGGGTGGACGAGGCGCTGGGCGTGGTGCGGGTCAGCCGGGTGGTCAGCGCCATCGCCGCCGGTCGCGTGGTCAACCCGAAGATGGCGCGCAGCCAGATTCTCGGCGGCGTGGTCTGGGGCATCGGCATGGCCCTGCAGGAGGAGACCCAGACCGACCATGCGTTGGGCCGGCACATGAACCACAACCTGGCCGAGTACCACATCCCGGTGCACGCGGACATCGGCGAGATCGAAGTGATCTTCGTCGAGGAAGAGGACGAGGTGGTCAACGCCCTGGGCTCCAAGGGCGTCGGCGAGATCGGCATAGTCGGGGTCGCGGCGGCGGTGGCCAACGCCATCTGGCACGCCACCGGCAAGCGCATCCGCGACCTGCCGATCACGCTCGACAAGCTGCTCTGATCAATCGCCGCCGTGCAGGCGGTCGCGGTTGGCCAGGGTGGGGAAGAGCTTTATCCACAGGCCGGTGATGAGCAGGGTGCCGACCCCGCCCATGACCACCGCCGGCACGGTGCCGAACCAGGCGGCGGTGACGCCGGACTCGAACTCACCGAGCTGGTTGGAGGCGCCGATGAACAGGCCGTTGACGGCGCTGACCCTACCGCGCATCTCGTCCGGCGTGTGCAACTGCACGAACGCGCCACGGATGACCATACTGATCATGTCCGCCGCGCCGAGCACCGCCAGCACCGCGAGGGAGAACCAGAACGAGGTGGACAGGCCGAAGGCGATGGTGGCCACGCCGAACACGCCCACGGCGGTGAACATGATGCGCCCCACCTGGCGTTCGATGGGGAAGCGTGCCAGCCAGAACGACATGGCCAGCGCGCCCACCGCCGGTGCCGAGCGCAGCAGGCCGAGGCCCCAGGGCCCGGTGAGCAGGATGTCCTTGGCGAACACCGGCAGCAGCGCGGTGGCGCCGCCGAGGAGCACGGCGAACAGATCGAGGGAGATGGCGCCGAGGATGTCGCGGCGGCTGCGGATGAAGCGGATGCCGGCCAGCAGCGAGTCCATGGAGGCGCGCTCCTTGCGCAGCACCTGCTGGCGGCTGGACAGGCTCAGCATCAGGCAGCAGGCGATGCCGTAGAGCACCGCCACCGGGCCATACACCCAGAGGCTGCCGAAGGCGTAGAGCAGGCCGCCCACCGCCGGCGCGACGATGGTCGCCGCCTGCATCGCCGAGGCGGCCGCGGCCACGGCGCGTGGGAACAGCTCCGTCGGGACGATGTTGGGCAGCAGCGCCTGGGTCGCCGGCATCTCGAAGGAGCGTGCCGCGCCGAGGGCGAAGGCGAGGAGGAAGATCATCTCGCGGCTGATGTTGTCGGTGGCGCTGCCCAGTACCAGCGCGACGGCGATCAGCCCCTGGACCGTCTGGCACAGCGCGGCCACGTGACGGCGGTCGTAGCGGTCGGCCACGTGCCCGGTATGGAGCATGAACAGCACGCGCGGGAGGAATTCCGCCAGGCCCACCAGGCCCAGGTCGAGCACGTTGCCGGTGAGTTCGTAGATGTGCCAGCCGATGGCCACGGTAAGCATCTGGAAGCCGCTGGCGGTGCACACGCGAGCGAACCAGAACGCCATGAACGGGCGGTGGTGACGCAGCAATAGGGCCTGGGACATAGGTCGGGAAAATGCTTAGGAGGCTATCGGATGCGCAGATTAGCACCTTGCCCCGGCGCCGAGAATCGGCGCGATGCCCCGGCACCCGAGGCGTGCACGTTCGTGCCAGGAATTTATTCTGACCGAGCGGACAATTTTTTCTTGTCTGCCGATTCGGTTCCATTAGAATCTGACCTTCGAGTCAGAAACCCTCTCGACCATTCTCATCGACCCCGAGCCTCGGGGCCGACGGATTACTACGCACAGGAAACAGGGGCCGGCACAGATCGCGCCCCAAGGATCGGGTATGTCCAACCGTGAGTTATCCCGACGCGCCTTCTTGCAGGGCAGTGTCATCGCAGGTATCGGCATCACGCTGGCACCACTGGGCAGCAAGGCCTTTGCTGCATTGTTCGAGGACAAGGTCACCGCCTCGCCGCAGCCCTGGTACACGCCCGGTGGCCAGGCGCGAGCGCGCATCGACGGCGTTTCCAAGGCCTGCGGGGCCAAGGTCTTCGCCCGTGACATCCGCTCCAAGGACATGCCCGGCTGGCCCCAGCGCCAGGGCCATGCGCTGCTGATCAAGGCGACCCGCGCCGATCAGCTCTACGCCGGCCTCGACCTGTCCATGCTCGGCGACGAGCTGCAGCCCGATCGCCTGGTCACCGCGGCGGACCTCGCCCGTGACGGCATCGGCTTCCCCGAAGGCCATAACCTCGACCCCTTCCTGCCGGAAGGCCAGGTGCCGATGTTCATCGGCCACCCGGTGGCGATGGCCATCTGGACCGACTTCGACCGCTACCGCCGGGCCAAGAACATCCTCAAGTTCAACGAGAAGGTGGTGCGCTACGGCGCCAAGGCCGAGCTGTACCAGGCCGACCCCTATGGCAGCTTCCGCTTCGTGCGGGTGGGCGGCGAGACGGCGTTCGAGCCGGACGTGTTCTCCAGCCTCAAGGACAGCATGCTGTTTCCCATCATCCGCCAGCGCAAACCGGTGTGGAGCCAGCAGGCCAAGATCAATGGCGACCTGACCCAGCAGGGCCTCTATTACGCCGAACGCATGGAGCAGCAGCTCAAGGCGCCGCCGGAAGACTGGCTGGTGTTCGACGAGCGCTTCACCACCCAGTCCATCGAGCCGGCGGCCCTGGAAGCCGACAACGGCAACGGCTGGTACGACGCCGAGAGCGGCACCCTGCACTTCGTGGTCGCCACCCAGTGCCCCTTCGAGGTGGCCGAGCAGACCGCACACATGCTGGCGCCGTCGCGCTTCAAGGTGGCCAAGCTCAACCTGCACCCGGGCTACACCGTGGGCTACGGCTCCAAGGACAACAACATCTTCGTCTTCTACGCCGCGCTCGCCGCGATGTACGGCGAGGGCGTGCCGGTGCGCCTGGCCAACGACCGCTACGAGCAGTTCCAGAGCGGCATCAAGCGCCACCCCTTCGACATGCACTACCAGCTGGCGGTGAACAAGCAGGACCACAGCTTCCAGATCTTCCGCGCACACATGGACGTCGACGGTGGTGGCCGCGCCAACTACAGCTCCTCGGTGGCGGCGGTCGGCGCCACGGCGGCGCAGTCCATCTATTACCTGCCGCAGAGCGACCTGGCCGCCACCGCATACCACTCGCGCGGCGTCGAGGCCGGCTCCATGCGCGGCTACGGCACCCTGCAGACCATGGCCGCCACCGAGATGATGGTGGACGAGGTGGCCGGCCGCCTGGGCCTGGACGCCATCGAGCTGCGCAAGAAGAATGTCTTCAAGACCGGCATGAAGAACACCCAGGGTGCGATTCCCGCCGGTGCCCTGCGCCTCGACGAGATTCTCGAGAAGGCCGCCCAGCATGAAATCTGGCGCACCCGCGCGGAGCGCAAGCAGCGCTTCGACGCCGAGGACCCGGACAACCTCTACGGCGTCGGCTTCGCCATGTGCCAGAAGGACTTCGGCACCGGCTCCGAGGCGCCCCTGGCGAGCCTGGAGATCACCGCCGACGGGCGCGTGCTGCTGCGCCACGTGGCCATCGACATGGGCACCGGCATGGCCACCTCCCAGGCGCTGCTGGCCGCCGACCACCTGGGCCAGCCGGCCCATGAGATCAAGACCGGCGAGACCGACTGGCACGAGCTGGGCCTGGTCACCAGCGGCAACCCCTACATCATCAGCCAGGCCGACCAGGACGCTGCGCTGAAGAACCCGCGCTGGGTGGGCAAGCTGGCGTCGCCGTCCTCGGCCACCAACTCCGCCTACTACTCCGGCCACGCCACCCGCGAGGCCGCGCGCATCCTCTTCAACTTCGGCCTGTGGCCGGCGGCGCTGAGCATCTGGGGCCGTGGCGAGTACAACGGCTCGCTCAACCCCTACGTGGTGCGCCGCGAAGACGCGCACTGGAAGGACGGCGCCCTGAGCGCCGGCGGCATGCCGCCGATCCCCTTCGAGCTGCTGGCGAAGAAGGCCCATGACCTGGGCCTGGTCACCGCCGCCAGCGTGCATGGCTTCAACCGCTGGAAGTGGGCCTCGGCCGAGTTCGAGATCAACGGCGTGCGCGAGAGTCTGCCGCTGGACGCGGTGGCGGTGAAATACGGCGCCGGTGCAGACGCCGGCAAGCGCGCCCTGATGACCCGCAACGGCTACCACCTGCTGGACCGCGTCTCGGTCAGCTACCCGGAAACCCAGCTCAACAACGCCATGGTCACCTACTACAGCCCGGTGGCCACCCTGGTGGAGATCAAGGTCAACAAGGGCAGCGGCCAGGCCACCGTGATCAACCACCATTCCTGGATGGAGTGCGGCCGGGTGATCGTCCCCGAGCTGGTGCTCGGCCAGCTGGAAGGCGGCATCGCCATGGGCATCGGTCACGCGCTGCTGGAGGAAATGCCGCTCTACGAAGGAGGCCCGGGCGAGGGCACCTGGAACTTCAACCGCTACCAGCTGCCCCGGGCGAAGGACGTCGCCGTGTGGTCGCAGACGGCGGAGATCCTGCCGCCGCTGTCGCCCAGCGACCCGGCCAAGGGCATCGCCGAAGTGGTGATGATCCCCGTGGTCGGCGCCATCGTGAACGCCGTGGCCCACGCCACCGGCAAGCGCCTGCGCGACCTTCCCCTGACTCCGGCCCGCATCAAGGAGGCCCTCCATGGCTAACCGCGCGCTCAGCATGAACATCAACGGCCAGGCCGTCGGCCCCATCGAGGTGGCGGACGACCTGATGATGATCGACTTCCTCCACGAGTACCTGAACCTCACCGGCTCGCGCCTGGGCTGCGGCCAGGGCGTGTGCCACGCCTGCGTGGCCATCCTCGACAAGCCCGACGGCACCAGCGAGGAGATCCGCACCTGCATCATCGGCGCACATTTCTTCGCCGACAAGAAGGTGCGCACGGTGGAGGGCCACGCCCAGCTCGACGACAAGGGCGATGTGAAGAGCCTCAACCCCATCCAGCAGAAGTTCGTCGACCAGTTCGCCTTCCAGTGCAGCTACTGCACCCCCGGCTACGTCAACGCCGCCACCGTGCTGGTGGAGAAGCTGCAGCGCCAGCCGATCAAGCGCAGCGAGCTGGAGGGCGAGATCGACAACGCCCTGGGCAAGCACATCTGCCGTTGCACCGGTTACGTCCGCTACTACAACGCCGCGCGCGATGTGGTCGAGGAACTGGGTCTGGTGAAGGAAGGCTGATGATGAAAGCACTGCTGATCGCCGCCGGGCTGCTCCTGCCCCTGGCCGCCACCGCCGCGCCCGAAGCGCCCGCCGACAAGGCCCTGATCGAGCGCGGCCGCTACATCTCCCGCGCCGCCGACTGCGTGGCCTGCCACAGCATCGAGGGCAGCGCCCCCTATGCCGGCGGCCTGCCCCTGGAGTCGCCGTTCGGCACCATCTATGGCACCAACATCAGTCCGGACAAGGAGCACGGCATCGGCAACTACACCGCCGATGACCTCTACCGCGCGCTGACCCAGGGCGAGAAGCCCGACGGCAGCAAGCTCTACCCGGCGATGCCCTACACCTCCTACCACCTCATCACCCGGGAGGACTCCGACGCCCTCTACGCCTACCTGATGAGCCGCGAGCCGATCCCCAAGGCGAGCCCGCAGACCAGCCTGACCTTCCCGTTCAACGTGCGCTTCGGCCTGGCCTTCTGGAACATGCTCTACAAGAACCGCGTGCAGATGCAGCCGGCGGAAGGCAAGAGCGAGGCCTGGCAGCGTGGCCAGTACCTGGTGGAAGCCCTCGGCCATTGCGGCGAGTGCCACACCCCGCGCAACGTGCTCGGTGCCCTGCAGCAGGACCAGCGCATGGAAGGCGGCGTGCTGCTCGGCTACCTGGCGCCCAGCCTGAAGGCCGACGCCCTGGCCGCCCGTGGCTGGACCACCGACGACCTGGCCACCTTCCTCAAGCACGGCGTCAGTGCCCAGGGCACGGTGTTCAACGAGATGTACCCGGTGCTGCACCACAGCCTGCAGTACCTGCCGGAGGTGGATCACCAGGCCATGGCGGTGTTCCTCATGGGCGACGAGCCGCCGGCGCCGGCGACCATCGCCACCCGCCCGCTGTCCGAGCTCACCGCCAGCGGCAAGGCCGGTCGCCAGGAGTACCTGAACGTCTGCGCCGGCTGTCACGGTGCGGAAGGCCAGGGCATCCCCCATGTGGCGGTGGCCATGGCCGGCAACACCACGCTGCGCCAGGATGACTCGCGCAACCTGCTGCGGGTGATCGACGACGGCATCCGCGAGCAGCAGTTCACCGGCTTCGAACGCATGCAGCCGATGCCCGGTTTCCTGCATGATCTTGATGACGCGCGGATGCGCGATCTGCTCAACTACTTGCGTCAGACCTGGGGTGGATTGCCCGGGGAAATCAGTCTGGAGAGCGTTACCCAACTGCGAAGTGAAAAGGTTCATTAACCATGCAACACCTTGACCTCATCGTTGTGCGCAAGGCCCTCGAGTGGTCCAGGGCCGGTCAGCGTGTCTGGCTCTGTACCGTGCTGACCACCTATGGCTCGGCGCCCCGTGCGCCGGGCTCGCTGCTGGCCGCCAACGCGGCGGGGCAGTGGGTGGGGTCGCTTTCCGGCGGTTGCGTCGAGGATGACTTCCTCGAACGCGTCGCCGAAGGCGCATTCCCCGAGCCGTTGGCGCTGGTGCGCTACGGCGACGGCAGCGATGAGCGTTCGAAGATCAGCCTGCCCTGCGGCGGGGTGCTGGAAGTGCTGGTGGAAAACCTGCCGGCCGATTGCGAGGTGCAGGCGCACCTGCGCGAGCTGGAAAGCGCCCTGGCCGGGCAGCGCCGGCTGCTGCGGGAGATCCGCATCGACGGCGGCACCCGCACCCTGCTGGAGGACCGCGAGCAGGGCGCCCGTGTGGAGCGTAACGAGCAGGTGATCCGCCTGCGCGTCGGCGCCGCCCAGCGCCTGCTGCTGGCGGGTTATTCCTCGGTGGCCCAGGTGTGCGCCGCGTTCGCCCAGCCGCTGGGCTTCGAGGTGGTGCTTTGCGACCCCCGCGAGGAGGTGCTCGACGGCGTCGAGCTGCCGGGCGTCGAGGTGCGCCGCGAGTTGCCCTCCGAGGTGATCCGCAACGGCGGTTGCCACGCCGATACCGCGGTGGTGGCGCTGACCCACGACCCGCGCATCGACGACCTGGCGATGATCGAGGCGGTGCGCACCGAGGCCTTCTATATCGGCGTGATGGGCTCCGTGGCCACCAGCACCAAGCGCATGGAGCGCCTGCGTCGCGTGGGCGGCCTGAGCGAAACCGAGATCGACCGCATCACCGCGCCCATCGGCCTGCACCTGGGCAGCAAGACCCCGGCGGAGATCGCCCTGGCGGTGCTTGCCGACATCTTGCGGGTGCGCAATGCGATACCGCGCGAGCGGGTTTGATCCACGCGGCCTGATGTTGGGGCGAATTCATTCGCCCAGCAGCCCGACGGGCTGCTTCACCCAGGTAATTGGCACGAGGACCGCTGCGCGGTCCCGGGCGAATGAATTCGCCCCTACAGGAGTTCTTACATGCCTCCCGTCATCGCCCTGATCCTCGCCGCCGGCCGTGGCACCCGCTTCGGCAGCGACAAGCGCCAGGCGCGACTGGCCGATGGCCGCACCCTGCTGGCGGCCAGCGTGGCGCGGGCGCGGGCGGTGTTCGATGAGGTGCATGTGGTGCTGCGCCCTGAGGACGACCCGGCGGAGCTGGGCCTGCCCGACGATTGCCCGGTGATCCGCTGCGCGGACGCCGACCTGGGCATGGGCCACAGCCTGGCGGCGGGCGTCGAGGGGTTATCCACAACCCGGGGCAGGGCCGTGGCGGTGATGCTGGGGGACATGCCCTGGCTGGCCGAGGCGACGCTGCGCCAGTTGGTGGCCCAGGCCGATGCGCAGCACATCCTGTTCCCGCTGCACCACGGCCTGCGCGGCCATCCGGTGATTTTCGGGCGCGACTTCTGGCCCGAGCTGCAACACCTCCAGGGCGACGAAGGCGCCCGTTCCGTGCTCGCCGCCCACCGCGAGGCCTGGCGGGTGCTGGAGGTGGACGACCCCGGCGTGGTGCTGGACGTGGACACGCCCCAGGCCCTTGATTCGGGACGTGAGCCCAGGCGCTGAGTGCCGTGGGCGCGTGTGGATGGCGCTTTTTCATCCACCAGGCGCAGTCCTGGTCCGGCTCCGTGTTTGTCCAGGGTTATCCACTCGCTGCGGCAACCTGCCGCGTGGCAATCGACCACAGCATTTTTCTTCAAGCGAAGCGCTACTCTTTAGCTGCTGATTGATCTGCGTCAATGCCCGACCTTTGGGTTTGCGCTTGCGGCCGACTGGGCCGCCATCTCCCTGAAACTCCACATAAAAAGAACGAATTCCCATGAGCAGCGCTCCAATTGCCGGAGTGACCTGCCCAGGGCCGTGCCCGTGAAACCAGCTATGAGGACGCCGTAATGTTCGGATTGGAGGCTCTTGATCTCGCCCGAATCCAGTTCGCCTTCACCATTTCCTTCCACATCATCTTTCCGGCCATCACCATTGGCCTGGCGAGTTACCTGGCGGTATTGGAAGGCTTGTGGCTGAAGACCAACCGGGAGGTCTATCGCGACCTCTATCACTTCTGGTCGAAGATTTTCGCCGTCAACTTCGGCATGGGCGTGGTGTCCGGCCTGGTGATGGCCTATCAGTTCGGCACCAACTGGAGCGCCTTCTCCGACTTCGCCGGCTCGGTCACCGGGCCGCTGCTGACCTACGAGGTGCTCACCGCATTCTTCCTCGAGGCCGGCTTCCTCGGCGTGATGCTGTTCGGCTGGAACCGCGTCGGGCCGGGCCTGCACTTCTTCTCCACGGTGATGGTGGCCATCGGCACGCTGATCTCCACCTTCTGGATCCTCGCCTCCAACAGCTGGATGCAGACGCCCCAGGGCTTCGAGATCATCGATGGTCGGGTGATCCCCACCGACTGGTTCGCAGTGATCTTCAACCCGTCCTTCCCCTATCGCCTGGCGCACATGGCCACCGCGGCCTTCCTCGCCACGGCCTTCTTCGTCGGCTCCTCGGCGGCCTGGCACCTGCTGCGCGGGCGTGACAACCCGGCGATCCGCCAGATGCTGTCCATGGCCATGTGGATGGCCCTGCTGGTGGCGCCGATCCAGGCGTTCATCGGTGACCTGCACGGCCTCAACACCCTCAAGCACCAGCCGGCGAAGATCGCCGCGATGGAAGGGCACTGGGACAACAGCAGTGGCGAGGCGACCCCGCTGATCCTCTTCGGCTGGCCGGACATGGAGCGCGAGGAAACCCGCTTCAAGGTGGAGATTCCCTACCTCGGCAGCCTCATCCTCACCCACAGCCTGGACAAGCAGGTGCCGGCGCTGAAGGACTTCCCCAAGGAAGACCGGCCCAACTCCACCATCGTCTTCTGGTCGTTCCGCATCATGGTCGCCCTCGGCCTGCTGATGATCCTGGCCGGCGTCTGGAGCCTGTGGCTGCGCTGGCGCGGCGGGCTGTTCACTTCGCGGCCGTTCCTCTACCTGTGCCTGTGGATGGGCCCGTCCGGGCTGATCGCCATCCTTGCCGGCTGGTTCACCACCGAGATCGGCCGCCAGCCCTGGGTCGTGTACGGGCTGATGCGCACCGCCGACGCCTCGTCGAACCACAGCTTCGCGCAGATGAGCCTCACCCTGATCATGTTCGTGGTGGTGTACTTCGCCGTGTTCGGCGCCGGCTTCAGCTACCTGCTGCGCCTGGTGCGCAAGGGGCCGAAGACCGACGAAGGCAAGGAGCAGGGCATCGGTGGCCCTGGCCAGAAACGCACGCCGGCACGGCCGATCTCGGCCGCCGACGAGAACATGGACGACGATGACGCCAGTGGCGACGACCTGGGCGCGAGGAATTGAACATGGGCATCGACCTTTCTCTGATCTGGGCAATCATCATCGTCTTCGGCGTGATGATGTACGTGGTGATGGACGGCTTCGACCTGGGCATCGGCATCCTCTTCCCCTTCGTCAAGGACGACTCCGAGCGCGACGTGATGATGAACACCGTCGCGCCGGTGTGGGACGGTAACGAGACCTGGCTGGTGCTGGGCGGGGCGGGGTTGTTCGCAGCCTTCCCGCTGGCCTACTCGGTGGTGCTCAGCGCCCTCTACCTGCCGCTGATGTTCATGCTCATCGGCCTGGTGTTCCGGGGCGTGGCCTTCGAATTCCGCTTCAAGGCCAAGGAGCACAAGCGCCACATCTGGGACAAGGCCTTCATCGGTGGCTCCCTGGCGGCGACCTTCTTCCAGGGCGTGGCCCTGGGGGCTTTCATCGAGGGCATCCCGGTGGTGAACCGCCAGTTCGCCGGCGGTGGCCTGGACTGGCTGGCACCCTTCCCGATCTTCAGCGGCCTGGGGCTGGTGGCGGCCTATGCGCTGCTCGGCTGCACCTGGCTGATCATGAAGACCGAAGGCCGCCTGCAGGAGCAGATGCACGATATGGCCCGGCCGCTGGCCCTGGTGCTGCTGGCGGTGATCGGCATCGTCAGCATCTGGACCCCGCTGTCCCATGGCGAGATCGCCCAGCGCTGGTTCAGCCTGCCCAACCTGTTCTGGTTCCTGCCGGTGCCGCTGCTGGTACTGGTGACCTTCTTCTACCTGCTGCGCTCGGTGGCGAACTACGACAACACCTTGCCCTTCGTGCTGACCCTGATCCTCATCTTCCTCGGCTACAGCGGCCTGGGCATCAGCCTGTGGCCGAACATCGTGCCGGGCTCGCTGAGCATCTGGCAGGCCGCCGCACCGCCGCAAAGCCAGGGCTTCGCGCTGGTGGGGGCACTGTTCATCATCCCCTTCATCCTCGTGTACACCGCCTGGAGCTACTACGTGTTCCGCGGCAAGGTCACCCCGGACCAGGGCTACCACTAGTGGACAGGAGAGCGACCATGGCTGTGGACAACTCCGAGAAGAAGCCCCTGTGGCAACGCCTGGGCTGGCTGCTGGCGATCTGGACCGGCAGCGTCCTGGCGCTGGGCGCCGTGTCCTACCTGCTGCGGCTGTTCATGAATGCGGCGGGGCTGAGCACGCCCTGAGCAGGGCCCGGGCTCGCTCCCGTAGGAGCGAGCTCTGCTCGCGATGCATTTTTCAGGGGCAAGGTGCCTGGCTCGGCTCCGATGGTGGACCGATGAAGCGGGGTCCACCCTACGCGACGGTCGGCTCGTGTAGGGTGGGTGGAACCCGCGATCCTTATGACTGCGCTGTCGGGTTGCACCCGACCTACGGCTGCACATGCCCTGAGCAGGACTCGGACCCGCGTCTGTAGGAGCGAGCTCTGCTCGCGATGCACGTTGCGGGAGCAAGGTGCCTGGCTCGGCTCCGATGGTGGACCGATGAAGCGGGGTCCACCCTACGCGACGGTCGGCTCGTGTAGGGTGGGTGGAACCCGCGATCCTTATGACTGCGCTGTCGGGTTGCACCCGACCTACGGCTGCACATGCCCTGAGCAGGACTCGGACCCGCGTCTGTAGGAGCGAGCTCTGCTCGCGATGCACGTTGCGGGAGCAAGGTGCCTGGCTCGGCTCCGATGGTGGACCGATGAAGCGGGGTCCACCCTACGCGACGGTCGGCTCGTGTAGGGTGGGTGGAACCCGCGATCCTTATGACTGCGCTGTCGGGTTGCACCCGACCTACGGCGGCGCCCGATTGAATCGCGCCCCTACTTGGTGGCCTTGAGGATCACGAACTTGGGCGTGGCGGCGACCTGCTCGACGCCGCGGTACAGGCGCTTGAGCTTGGCGTGGTAGCCCAGGTGGCGGTTGCCGACTATCCACAACTCGCCGCCGGTGACCAGCGCATCGCGCGCCTGCACGAACATGCGCCAGGCGAGGAAGTCGCCCACCACCTGCTGCTGGTGGAAGGGCGGGTTGCACAGCACCAGGTCCAGCGAATCCGCCGGCTGCTCGGCCAGGCCATCGCCGGGGCGCACCTCCACCGCACGCTCGCCCAGGGCTGTGCGCCAGTTATCCACAGCCGATTGCACCGCCATGTAGGACTCGTCCACCAGGGTCAGCTGCGCCGCCGGGTTGGCCAGGGCGTAGGCGATGCCGAGCACGCCGTTGCCGCAGCCCAGGTCGGCCATGCGGTGGGCGTCCAGGCGCTTGGGCAGGTGCGGGAGGAAGGCGCGGGTGCCGATGTCCAGGCCCTCGCGGCAGAACACGTTGGCGTGATTGAGCAGCTCGATGCGCGGCTTTTCCAGCAGGTAGCGGGTGGGGTAGGGCGAGCTGGCGCGCGGTCGGTCCGCCGGCGTGGCTACCAGCAGGCGGGCCTTCTTCACCGCCAGCGAGGCCTGCATCGGGCCGATGTATTTCTCCAGCAGGTCGCCGGCGGCGCGGGGCAGGTGCTTGACCATGCCGGCGGCCACCACCGTGGCGCCGGGCGCCAGCTGGCCTTGCAGGCGGATCAGCTGTTCTTCCATCAGGGCCAGGGTCTTGGGCACGCGGATCAGCACCCGGTCGAATGGCCCCTCGACTATTTCACTGGCCGGCACGAAACGCAGCGCGTCGGCGGCCAGGCCGTTACGTGCGAGGTTGCGCTGCAGGCCGAGGAAGCCCAGGTGCGAGTCGCCGCTGCTGGTGACCTGCATATGGGGCGCCAGGCTGGCGGCCAGGGCGCCGAAGCTGTCGTTGAGCACCAGCACCCGAGTGGCGGCATCGGGCGCCTGCTCATGCAGGTGGGCGAGCAGGTATTCGTCGGCGGCGTCGAACGCCTGCAGCGGGTCGTTCGGCTGGTCGGGAACGCGGACCAGGTCGAGCTGGCCGAAGGGGGTGAGCAGTTGGGGCATCGGGAACTCTGGACTCGGGTGAGGGCGAAGATTCTGTTGGAAGTGAGAGCTGGTTGGGATTAGCGGTGCTTGTTTATTGATCAGTTTTGACTAACAATCCACGCCGCTGATTTCGGCCCGCCATCCCATGGCGATTCTCTCCGCCGGAACAGCTCCAATAATAACCAGGCATCTGGCATTTCTCTGCCCTGAACGACCTGGTACGCCGTAAAAAACGGTGCGTACCCGCTGGTTGGGAGCGGGCGTTCCACCGAAAAAACCTTATTCCAGACGGAGCCGACGCGCATGGCGCGGGCTTCGCCGTTGCCATTTGCACAGGTGTATACATGTACAAGTCTCTGTTCGGGGCGCTCTTCGCTTCGCTCATGGTCCTTTCCAGCTCCGCACTGGCCGAGGAGCCGATCCTCATCAAGTTCTCCCACGTGGTGGCCGAGGACACGCCCAAGGGCAAGGGCGCGCTGCTGTTCAAGAAGCTGGTGGAGGAGCGCCTGCCCGGCAAGGTGAAGGTCGAGGTCTACCCGAACTCCAGCCTGTACGGCGACGCCGATGAGATCCAGGCCCTGCAGAAGGGCGAGGTGCAGATGCTGGCGCCCTCGCTGTCCAAGTTCGAGGCCTATACCAAGCAGCTGCAGGTGTTCGACCTGCCCTTCCTGTTCGACGACCTCGAAGCCGTGAAGCGCTTCCAGAAGCGTGACAAGAGCCGTGAGCTGCTGCGCTCCATGTCCAAGCAGGGCATCTATGGCCTGGGCTACTGGAACAACGGCATGAAGGTGCTGACCTCCAACCGCGAGCTGCGCAAACCCGAAGACGCCAAGGGCCTGGCCTTCCGTATCCAGCCGTCCTCCGTGCTCGACGCACAGTTCGGCCTGCTCGGCGCCAAGACCGTGAAGATGCCCTTCGCCGATGCCTTCAAGGCCCTGCAGGCGGGCACCATCCAGGGCACCGAAGGCCCCTGGTCGAACATCGCCAGCCAGAAGGTCGATACCGTTCAGCCGTTCATCATGGAAACCAACCATGGCTCGCTGAACTACATGCTGATCACCAGCCACAAGTTCTGGATCAGCATTCCCTACGAGACCCGCACCGAGCTGGAAGCCATCATCGAGGAAGTCACCTTCGCGGTGAACAAGGACGCCGAGTCGATGAACATGAAGGACCGCGAGCGCGTCATCGCCGCCGGCAAGACCAAGGTCGTCACCCTCACCCCCGAGGAGCGTGACGCCTGGCGCCAGGCCCTGATGCCGCTGTGGAAAACCTACGAAGCGGAGATCGGCGCCGACGTGCTGCGCGCCGCCCAGACCGTCAACCGCAAGCGCTGATCGGTCTATAGCCACAACGCGCGCGGGTGTTTCCCGCGCGCGCTTTGCGGGACACTGGCAGGGTTCCAGCGACAAGGAGCCCCCAATGAGCGCCAGCGAAGAGAAGTTCACCCGCCAGACCCTGCTCGACGTCCAGACCCTGACGCCGAGCCTGTTCACCCTGCGCACCACCCGTGACCCCGGCTTCCGCTTCCGCGCCGGCCAGTTCGCCCGCCTGGGCGTGACCAAGGCCGATGGCAGCACCGTGTGGCGCGCCTATTCCATGGTGTCTGCGCCCCATGACGAGCACCTGGAGTTCTTCTCCATCGTGGTGCCCGGCGGCGAGTTCACCAGCGAGCTGAGCCGCCTCGCCGAGGGCGACACCCTGCTGATCGACAAGCAGGCCTTCGGCTTCCTCACCCTCGATCGCTTCATCGACGGCCGTGACCTCTGGCTGCTGGCCACCGGCACCGGTGTCGCGCCCTTCCTGTCGATCCTCCAGGACCTGGAGGTGTGGCAGCGCTTCGAGCGCATCCTGCTGGTGTACAGCGCACGGCACGAAAGCGAGCTGGCCTACCAGCCGTTGATCGCCGGGCTCAAGGAGCTGGAGCACCTGGAAGGCGTCGTCGACAAGCTGACCTACATCCCCGTGGTCACCCGCGAGCAGGTGCCGGGTGCGCTGAACGGGCGCATCACCACGCTGATCGAGAACGGTGAACTGGAGCGCGCCGCCGGCCTGGCGCTGACCCCCGAGCATTCGCGGGTGATGCTCTGCGGCAACCCGCAGATGATCGAGGACACCCGTGCGGTGCTGAAGGCCCGCAACATGAACCTGGCCCTGACCCGTAAGCCCGGGCAGGTGGCGGTGGAGAATTATTGGTAGAGGGTGCTGCGCCGGGGGCCGCTGCGCGGCCCTTGGCGATTGAAATCGCCCCTACCGGTTGAACGGTGTAGGGCGGGTGAAACCCGCGAATCCCCGTGGTGATGCCGTCGGGTTGCACCCGACCTACGGAGATGGCGCGGGCTTCACATCTCCACATCCCCTCGATTCGCACAGCCGCCGTCGCAACGGCCGGGGCAGCTGCAGCCGGTGCTGCTGCGCCCGGTGGCGCGTTCCATGCGCCGGGCCACGGGGTCGTCGTCGGCGAAGGGCAGCATGGTGGCTTCGTCGATCTGCCGCTGGCTCTTGCCACCCAGGCTGAACTGGGTGGCGACGTAGAAGAACACCAGGGTGCCCAGGGACAGCAGGCCGTAGAAGGTATCCGTGTCCATGCCGTCTCCTCAGGCCGTGGCGCCGAGCGCCTGCCGTTCGGCCTGGGGCGCCTTCAGGGTGCGCCAGGTGTTGTAGGCCATCAGCAGCATGCCGCTGAGGAAGAACACCCCGCCGATGAAGCGCACCAGGAAGCCCGAGTGGCTGGCCTCCAGGGATTCGACGAAGGAGTAGGTGAGGGTGCCGTCGTCGTTGATGGCACGCCACATCAGGCCCTGGGTGATGCCGTTGACCCACATCGAGGCGATGTAGAGCACGGTGCCGATGGTGGCCAGCCAGAAGTGCGTGTTGATCAGGCCGACGCTGTACATGCGCTCGCGGCCGAAGATCTTCGGGATAAGGTGGTAGAGCGAGCCGAAGGTGATCATCGCCACCCAGCCGAGGGCGCCGGCGTGCACGTGGCCGATGGTCCAGTCGGTGTAGTGGGAGAGGGCGTTGACCGTCTTGATCGCCATCATCGGCCCCTCGAAGGTGGACATGCCGTAGAAGGCCAGCGAGACGATGAGGAAGCGCAGGATCGGGTCGTCGCGCAACTTATGCCAGGCACCGGAGAGGGTCATCATGCCGTTGATCATGCCGCCCCAGCTGGGCGCCAGGAGGATGATCGACATCGCCATGCCCAGGCTTTGCGCCCAGTCCGGCAGGGCGGTGTAGTGCAGGTGGTGCGGGCCGGCCCAGATGTACAGGGTGATCAGCGCCCAGAAGTGGACGATGGACAGGCGGTAGGAGTAGACCGGGCGCCCGGCCTGCTTGGGGATGAAGTAATACATCATCCCGAGGAAGCCGGTGGTGAGGAAGAAGCCCACCGCGTTGTGCCCGTACCACCACTGCACCATGGCATCGGTGGCGCCGCTGTACAGCGGGTAGGACTTGAACCAGCTCACCGGGATGGCCATGTGGTTGACCACGTGGAGCATGGTGGTGACCAGGATGAAGGCACCGAAGAACCAGTTGCCCACATAGATGTGCGGGGTGCTGCGCTTCATCACCGTGCCGAAGAACACCACCGCGTAGGCGACCCAGACGATGCCCATCCACACGGCGCCGGTGAATTCCACCTCGGCGTATTCCTTGGTGGTGGTCAGGCCCTGGGGCAGGGTGACCAGCAGGCAGACGATCAGCGCCTGCCAGCCCCAGAAGGTGAAGGCCGCCAGGCCGTCGCCGAACAGTCGCGCCTGGCAGGTGCGCTGCACGGTGTAGTAGCTGGTGGCGAACAGCGCGCTGCCGCCGAAGGCGAAGATCACCAGGTTGGTGTGCAGCGGGCGCAGGCGGCCGAAACTGGTCCAGGGCAGGTCGAGATTGAGTTGCGGCCAGACCAGCTGGGCGGCGATGAACACGCCCAGGCCCATGCCGACCACGCCCCAGACGACGGTCATGATCGCGAACTGACGAACCACCCGGTAGTTGTAGGTGGGCTCCTGTGTTGCAGTGCTCATGGCGAAACCTTTCGATTGCAAGGAAGGGGGTGCCAGTACGGGGGCTGGCAGGGTCGTCACTCTAGGAAGGCGAGCCAAAACAAAACAGGCTCAGATCACCGAGGTTTTTGGGTATCAGATCGGGGCCGGTCGCATGGCTGACAGATGGAGCAAGGCCGCCAGGCGATGCTCATCTGATCCGGTTTTAGATCGCGCATCTGCGGCTGTTTCTGCTGCGCGGGTCCGCCCATAGTTGCACCTCGTTGTTCCGCCCCCGGTGCAGGGGCGGATGCCTGACCCGAGGAGCCTTGCATGTATCGATACGACGACTACGACCACGCGCTCGTGCGTGAGCGCGTGGCGCAGTTCCGCGACCAGGTGGCGCGGCGCATGAGCGATGAGCTGAGCGAGGAGGAGTTCCTCCCGCTACGCCTGCAGAACGGCCTGTACATGCAGAAGCACGCCTACATGCTGCGCGTGGCCATCCCCTACGGCACCCTGGCGTCGGGCCAGCTGCGCACCCTGGCCGGCATCGCCCGCGACCACGACCGCGGCTACGGCCACTTCACCACGCGGCAGAACATCCAGTTCAACTGGATCGAGCTGGCCGAGGTGCCGGACATCCTCGAACGCCTGGCGGAGGTGGAGATGCACGCCATCCAGACCTCCGGCAACTGCGTGCGCAACATCACCACCGAAGCCTTCGCCGGGGTGGCCGCCGACGAGCTGCTGGACCCGCGCCCGCTGGCGGAAATCCTCCGCCAGTGGTCGACCATCAACCCCGAATTCCTCTTCCTGCCGCGCAAGTTCAAGATCGCCATCTCCGCTTCGGGGGAAGACCGCGCGGCCATCCAGATGCACGACATCGGCCTCTACCTGTACCGCGACGCGGCGGGCGAGATGTGCCTGCGGGTGCTGGTGGGGGGCGGCCTGGGGCGCACGCCGATCCTCGGTTTGCAGATCCGTGACGGCCTGCCCTGGCAGCACCTGCTGTCCTACGTCGAGGCCATCCTGCGGGTGTACAACCGTCACGGCCGGCGCGACAACAAGTACAAGGCGCGGATCAAGATCCTGGTCAAGGCGCTGGGCATCGAGGCCTTCTCCCGCGAAGTGGAAGCCGAGTGGCAGCACCTGCGCGACGGCCCGGCCCAGCTCACCGCCGATGAGTACCAGCGGGTGGCCGCGGCCTTCGATGCGCCGGTGTACGAAACCCTCGACGACGCCGACCTGAATTTCGGCAGCCAGTTGGCCAGCGATCCGGCCTTCGCCCGCTGGTGCTCGCGCAACCTGCAGCCGCACAAGGTGCCGGGCTACGCCAGTGTGGTGTTTTCCACCAAGCCCGGCCCGGCCGCACCACCGGGCGACGTCACCGCCGAGCAGATGGAGGCCGTGGCCGACTGGGCGGACGCGTTCGGCTTCGGCGAGATCCGCATCGCCCATGAACAGAACCTGGTGCTGCCCGACGTGCGCAAGCGCGACCTGCACGCGCTCTGGTCGCGGGCCGTGGCTGTCGGCCTGGCCACGCCGAACATCGGCCTGCTGACCGACATCATCGCCTGCCCCGGGGGCGACTACTGCGCCCTGGCCAACGCCAAGTCGATCCCCATCGCCCAGGCCATCCAGCAGCGCTTCGAAGACCTCGACTACCTGCACGACCTGGGCGAGCTGAGCCTGAACATCTCCGGCTGCATGAACGCCTGCGGCCACCACCACATCGGCAACATCGGCATCCTCGGTGTGGATAAGGGCGGCAGCGAGTGGTACCAGATCACCCTCGGAGGCGCCCAGGGCATGGCCGCCGCGCTGGGCAAGGTGATCGGCCCCTCGTTCAGCGCCGCCGAAGTCCCGGAGGTGATCGAGCGCATCGTCGCCACCTATGTGGATTACCGCGAATTGGAGGAGCGCTTCGTCGACACCGTCGGGCGCATTGGCATCGAGCCCTTCAAGGAGCGGGTCTACGTGCGTGAGCAGGTGCCGGCATGAACAACCTCATCCGCCTGCTCGACGACGAACCGCAGCTGATCGCGGACGACCCCTGGACCCTTGTGCGCGAGGTGGGCGAGGCGCTGCCCGACGGGCGGCTGATCCTGCCGCTGGCCCTGTGGCGCGAGCGTGATGGCCGGGACGGCCTGCTGCTGCAACCGGACGACGAGGTGGAGGCGCTGGGGCCGCTGCTGACCGATGCGCTGCCGCTGATCGCCGTGGACTTCCCCAGCTTCCGCGACGGCCGCGGCTACAGCCAGGCCTACCTGCTGCGCAGCCGCCTGGGCTGGCACGGCGAGCTGCGTGCGGTGGGCGATGTGCTGCGCGACCAGCTCTCGCACATGCGCCAATGCGGCTTCGATGCCTTCGCCGTGCGCGAGGACAAATCCGTCGTCGATGCACTCAAGGGGCTGGCTGGGGTCAGCGTGCTCTATGGGCGTTCGGTGATCGAGCCGCGGCCCCTGTTCCGGCGGCGCTAAGCAAGGTCGTACACGATTAGTAAAAATTCCCCGATTAAACGGCGTGCATTCATGTCCTAGGATGCACGTCCGTTTTTTTGATCCGGAACCCAATGGACAGCGACAGTTGTAAACCACCCCCGAGTACCCCGGGCGTGGCCCCTTCCTTCCCCGGCGCCAGCGCGCGCCCGACCCGAGCGTGGCAGCGTGCCGCGCGATCTTCCCGCATGCCGAACCGCCTGCAGCGCCCCGTTAGCGCCGATGCAGCCTTCGCGCCTGCCCGTCTTTCGCCCGGGAGTGCCTGAGCATGGAATGGATAGCCGACCCCACCGCCTGGCTGGGCCTGCTGACGCTGATCGTGCTGGAGATCGTCCTCGGCATCGACAACCTGGTGTTCATCGCCATCCTCGCCGACAAGCTGCCCCCCGAGCAGCGTGACCGCGCACGCCTGATCGGCCTGTCGCTGGCGTTGATCATGCGCCTGGGCCTGCTGGCCAGCATCTCCTGGCTGGTGACCCTGACCGAACCGCTGTTCGAGGTGTTCGGCCAGGCCTTCTCCGGCCGTGACCTGATCATGCTGTTCGGCGGTGTGTTCCTGTTGTTCAAGGCCACCATGGAGCTGCACGAGCGCATCGAGGGCCACACCCACCACCAGGGCGGCAGCCGCACCTACGCCATGTTCTGGCCGGTGGTGGCGCAGATCGTCGTGCTGGACGCAGTGTTCTCCCTGGACGCGGTGATTACCGCCGTCGGCATGGTCGAGCACCTGGAAGTGATGATGATCGCCGTGATCATCTCCATCGGCCTGATGATCGTCGCCAGCAAGCCGCTGACCGCATTCGTCAACGCCCACCCCACGGTGATCATGCTGTGCCTGGGCTTCCTGATGATGATCGGCTTCAGCCTCACCGCCGAAGGCCTGGGCTTCCACATTCCCAAGGGCTACCTGTATGCGGCCATCGGCTTCTCGATCCTGATCGAGATGGCCAACCAGACGGTGCGCTGGCGACGCAAGCGCAAGCTGCAGGGTAGCCGTGGCCTGCGTGAGCGCACCGCCCACGCGGTGCTGCGCCTGCTCGGCGGCCGTGGCGTGGATGCCGGCGAGGTGGGCGACGACATCGCCGACATGCTCAAGGACGGCGAGGGCGATACTGCGGTGTTCGACCGCCGCGAGCGGGTGATGATCAGCGGCGTGCTGCACCTGGCCGAGCGCTCGATCCGCACCGTGATGACCGACCGCGCGCGGGTCAACCGCATCGACCTGGGCGAAACCCGCGAGCAGATCCACCAGGCCCTGCTGCAGGCGCCCCACTCGCGCCTGGTGGTGATCCGCGACGGCGCGGTGGACGAGCCCCTGGGCTACCTGCACAAGAAGGAGCTGTTCAAGGAACTGCTGCGTGGCGAGGAGCCGGACCTGGAATCCCTGCTGCGCGCGCCGGTCAACCTGCCCGAGAGCGCGTCGGTGCTGGGGGCCCTGGAGCAGATGCGCGAGGCCTCCACCCACATCGCCTTCGTGGTCAACGAGTTCGGCGGCTTCGAGGGCCTGGTGACCATGACCGACATCCTCGAATCCATCGCCGGCCAGTTGCCCGACGCCAGCGAAAGCGAAGGCCCGGACATCGAGCCGAGTGCGGGGGGCTACAAGGTCAGCGGTACGGTGAACCTCGCCGTGTTGCGTGAGCGCCTGGGCTTCCGCGCCCGCCCCACGGACGACTACCAGACCCTGGCGGGCCTGGCCATGAGCCTGCTGGACCGCCTGCCCATGGTGGGTGACCGCCTCGAGGTGGAAGGCTGGGAGCTGCAGGTGACCGAGGTGCGCGAGCGCCGGGTCAACCGCCTGCTGCTGAGGCCGGTCGACGAGACGGGCTGAGCCTGAAACGAAAACGGCGCCGCGAGGCGCTGTTTTCATTCGCGGGTGCCAGGGCCGGGGCGTGTGTAGGTCGGGTGCAACCCGACGATGACAGGTGCCAGGAGCTCGCGGGTTTCACCCGCCCTACGGGAACGTTGTCCCGGTGGTCGGGGAACGGAGTGGCCGGTGTTCCCGGGCTGAAGCCCGGGCTACGGGGGCATAAAACGGAAACGGCGCCATCGGGCGCCGTTTTCATGTTCGCGAAGACAATCAGGTTAGGGCTGCTTATCCTGCTGCTGCGATTTGAGCAGGTCGCGGATTTCGGTCAGCAGCACTTCCTCCGGCGTCGGGACCGGCGGAGCGGAGGGGGCCACGGCTTCTTCGCGCTTGAGCTTGTTGATGGCCTTCACGCCCATGAAGATGGCGAAGGCGACGATGACGAAGTCCAGCACCGTCTGGATGAACTTGCCGTAGCTCAGCACCACCGCCGGGATATCGCCCTGGGCGGCCTTGAGGGTGATGGCCAAGTCGGTGAAGTCGACGCCGCCGATCAGCAGGCCGATGGGGGGCATGACCACGTCGCCGACGAAGGACGAGACGATCTTGCCGAAGGCCGCACCGACGATGATGCCCACCGCCATGTCGACCACGTTGCCTTTCACCGCGAAGGCCTTGAATTCGTTCAATAGGCTCATGTACCGCTCCCCTGGGTCTGGTTATGGGCTGAAAGTGTAACCGAGTGTTCTGACCGTGCCATCTCAGCGATGTTGCGGTTCCATGTGCCGATAAAGGCTGCAGAAGTCGGCGTGGACGCGGCTGTCCACCGGCTTTTCCACCTTCACGCCGGTGGCGGGGTAGCGGTTCAGCAGTACTTTCGGCCGCACCGGGCGCGGGTAGAAACCGCCGCCGCAGTTGGGGCAGACGTTCTCCAGGCGCTCGGCGCAGGCGGCGCAGAAGGTGCACTCGAAGGAGCAGATGCGTGCATCGGCGCTCGATGGCGGCAGAGGGCGGGAACAGGCTTCGCAGCTAGGGCGCAGCTCCAGCATCGGGGGTTCTCCTCGGTCAGGCGGACAATCCTAGTGCTTCCAGGGACCGGCGCACAGCTACGACTGTTCACTGAAAACCTCCCGGCGGTGGTGCATCGGCCAGCGACATCGTGGCCGCTTGGTCTAGCCTCAAGGGAGTTTTCGCCAGTGAGGAGCCTGACCATGCCGCTCGAACATCACCCCCTGGACCGCGAGTTCCCCGAACATCGCGACACGATGCGCGAGATGCGTCAGCACAACGTGCATTTTTCCCGTCTGGCGCAGGAGTACCAGCGCCTCGACGCCCGCATCTATGAAGTGGAGGACGGCAAACACGCCCTCGATGACCTCGCCCTGCACAGCCTGAAAATGCAGCGGGTGGCCCTGAAGGACGAGATCGCCCAGCTGCTGAAGAGCCATTGAGGCGTTGATCGGCGTCAAAACGGCGGGGAGGCGCGCTGGGTAGTCTGGCGCCCATTTCCCCTTCCGGAGCCGTCGCCATGACCGTCTACGACACCCTTCCCAATGCCGCCCCCGAGCGTGACCGCAAGGCCCTGTACGAGGCGCGTCGCGCCGAAGAGCGCACGGCGCGCCTGCGCGAACAGTACGAACTGCTGGAAAAGCGCATCGGCCGCATCGAACAGGGCAGCGAGCCGCTGGACGGTTCCAGCCTCCAGGCCCTGCGCATGCGCCGCGATGGCCTGTTGCAGAACCTGCAGGCGCTCAAGGCGCCGGAGCGCAAGGAAGGCTGCTGCGGCTGCGGGCGCGCCTGCAAGGGTTGATCCGCTATCATGCGGGCTTTCGTCTGACGGAGTCCGCTGATGGCCAAGGCCAAGCGCATGTACGGCTGCACCGAGTGCGGCTCGACCTTCCCCAAATGGGCCGGCCAGTGCGGCGATTGCGGGGCCTGGAACACCCTGGTTGAAACCGTCATCGACGGCGCCGCGCCCCCCAGCGGGCGCGCCGGCTGGGCCGGTGGCCAGGCGCA
Organism: Pseudomonas sp. PDM13; assembly: GCF_025685765.1. Lineage (NCBI taxonomy): Bacteria > Pseudomonadati > Pseudomonadota > Gammaproteobacteria > Pseudomonadales > Pseudomonadaceae > Pseudomonas > Pseudomonas sp. PDM13. The sequence goes on from NZ_JAOTQU010000030.1 coordinate 77,851, forward strand.
GATCAAGACCCTGGCCGAAGTCAGCGTCGAGGAAATGCCGCGCTTCTCCACCGCCTCCGCCGAGCTCGACCGCGTGCTCGGTGGCGGCCTGGTGGACGGCTCGGTGGTGCTGATCGGCGGCGATCCCGGCATCGGCAAATCCACCATCCTGTTGCAGACCCTGTGCAACATCGCCTCGCGCTTCCCCGCGCTCTATGTCACCGGTGAGGAATCCCAGCAGCAGGTCGCCATGCGCGCCCGCCGCCTTGGGCTGCCGGAAGACAAGCTCAAGGTGATGACCGAGACCTGCATCGAAAGCATCATCGCCACCGCCCGGGTGGAGAAGCCCAAGGTGATGGTGATCGACTCCATCCAGACCATCTTCACCGAGCAATTGCAGTCCGCCCCCGGCGGCGTGGCCCAGGTGCGCGAGAGCGCGGCGCTGCTGGTGCGCTATGCCAAGCAGAGCGGCACGGCGATCTTCCTGGTGGGCCACGTGACCAAGGAGGGCGCCCTGGCGGGCCCGCGCGTGCTGGAGCACATGGTCGACACCGTGCTGTATTTCGAGGGTGAATCCGATGGCCGCCTGCGCCTGCTGCGGGCGGTGAAGAACCGCTTCGGCGCGGTCAACGAACTGGGCGTGTTCGGCATGACCGACAAGGGCCTGAAGGAGGTTTCCAACCCTTCGGCGATCTTCCTCACCCGGGCCCAGGAAGCGGTGCCCGGCAGCGTGGTCATGGCCACCTGGGAAGGCTCGCGGCCAATGCTGGTGGAGGTGCAGGCGCTGGTGGACACCAGCCACCTGGCCAACCCGCGCCGGGTCACCCTGGGCCTGGACCAGAACCGCCTGGCCATGCTGCTGGCGGTATTGCACCGCCACGGCGGCATTCCCACCCACGACCAGGACGTGTTCCTCAACGTGGTGGGCGGGGTCAAGGTGCTGGAGACGGCGTCCGACCTGGCGCTGATCGCGGCGATCATGTCGAGCCTGCGCAACCGCCCGCTGGAGCATGACCTGCTGGTGTTCGGCGAGGTGGGGCTGTCGGGCGAGGTGCGCCCGGTACCGAGCGGCCAGGAGCGCCTGAAGGAGGCCGGCAAGCACGGCTTCAAGCGCGCCATCGTGCCCAAGGGCAACGCCCCGAAGGAGGCGCCGCCGGGGCTGCGGGTGATTGCGGTAACGCGCCTGGAACAGGCGCTGGATGCCCTGTTCGAGTAACCCCTACTTCTCTACCAGGGCGGCGAGGTCGCGTTCCAGCAGGTCTTCGTCGCCGAGGTTGAGTTCCACCAGGCGGCGCAGGTGGGCGATGGAGTCCAGGTCGACGTGCTGGCAGACGAAGCCCAGCTGGTCTTTCTGCACGCGGGTCAGCACCACCTCCATGCGCACCTGGGTGTCGCCGCTGAGGCGGACGGTGGCCAGGAACGGCTGGTCGGGGTCGCCGTTCCAGTTGCTCGGGCGCTCCACCAGCAGGCCCTTCAGGGAGATGTCCTGCAGCTCGACGTTCCAGCGACGCTCGTCCTGGGCGATCTCGGTGGCGGCATCGAACGCGATGCGGTGAAAGCGTCGGCGCTCGTTGTCTGTGTCACTCATGGCGTGGCTCCTGCTCAATTCACACAACTATAGACAAGGCTCGGGGCTGCCGCTCATCGGGAACGGCGTCGCCACAGCCAGGCACCGGCGGCACCCAGCAACAGTGCGGTGCCGGCAGCGAGGCCGTACCTGATGGAGTAGAGCCCATCGCGCACGGCCTGTTCACGTTCTTCCCACAGGCGGCCGTGGGCGCTTTCGAAGTCCGGCTCCTCGCAGTTCATGCCGAAATTGCCGGCCCACTCCACGAAGGGGCCGTGCTCGACGTACCGCCGGTAGATGGCCTGGGCGCGGGGGAGGTCGCTGTACTGCACCCAGCCGCTGCCCTTGCACAGCACGGCGGCGAAGGCCTGGCTGGTGTGGGGCAGGTCGTCGGCGGCGCGCTCGGTGAGGTCGGCGGCGACCCAGCGGTAGTGGTAGCGCACATTGGGCTGGGCCAGGTTGGCGTTCTGCCGCTGAACCTCGTCCGCGGAGAGCAGCCCGCCGGCCTGCAGCGGGTTCACCTGGGTGAAGGCGAAGTTGCCGCCCAGGGCGTGGAAGTCCGGGGACATCTCGTAGCCCAGCAGCTCCATGCCCTGCCGACGGGCCAGGCGGGCGGCGGTGTAGTAGGCCTCGGCGCGGCCGATGCCGGTCCAGCGGCTTTGCGCCTGTTCGCGGGCCTGGCCGTATTCAAGGGCGGCGGCGCGCAGCTCGTCGCTCTCGAAATAGGCCGGGGCTTCGTCGTAGCGGCCTTCGCGCAGCAGGCGGCGGCCCAGCAGCTCGCGCAGGGAGGCGGCCACCGGTTGCGGGCGATAGGCGTCGCGGTCTTCCTGGGTTTGAGGGGGCGGCGCGACGACCTTGGCGTCCACGTAGCCCTTCAGCTCGTCGAGGGTGAGCACCCGCTCGGCCACGGCGGCGGCATCCATCCAGTAGATCTCGCCGCTGCGGTAGAGGTTGTCGAAAGCCTCCAGGTAGTCGCCGCGCTGCAGCGCGAGGATGGCGCTTTCGCCTTCCACCCGGCAGCGCGGCGTGATGGTTTCCCACTCCCAGCCGGCGGTGCGCCGGGCGCCCCATTTCTCGTCTTCGGGGAAGGCCTTGGCGGCCCGGGCGTAGGCTTCGGCGGCGCGCGGGGTGTCGCCGGCACGCAGGGCCAGCTTGGCACGCAGCCACCAGGCGAGGCCGCTGTCCCCGGCTTTGGCCAGGAAGCGTTCGGCATCGTCGTAACGGCCGACGCGGTAGGCGAGCGCGGCGAGGCGGTCGGCGTTGGGCAGTTCGGCGGCGTCGAGGGCCATCAGCAGTTCGGCCAGGTGCTGCTCGCCGTTGGGCTGTTCGTAGTAGAACCAGCCGATCCGGGTGAGCAGGCGCACCGTCAGCAGTTGTTGCACCTCGGGCACCGCCAGCAGCGGCACCAACTGCTCGTCGGGCATGCGCGCCAGCTCCCCGCTCAGCTGGCGCAGGGAGCTGTAGCCGGTGTTGGAGTGCAGCGTCGCCTGGTTGGCGTAGAGGCGGATGGCCTCGCCCCAGTCGCCGGCTTCCTTGGCCAGCAGGGCTTCCTCACCGAGGCTGGCGGCGGCCAGCTCCAGCGGGTCGTCGAAGCCCTCGATGGCCAGTTTGCGGGTGAGGCGGAAGGCCTCCCTGGCGGATTCGGCATTGGCGTGCAGGCGCTGGGTGATTTCCTCGTCGCTGAGCACTTCGTTGCTGGCAGGCAGGAAGCGGCTGCTGGCGGCCAGAGTGCGGCCCATGGAGTAGGCGGCCCAGGTGCTGCGGGTGCGACGCTCGGCGTCCGGCAGTGCGAGGACGCGGCGGAAGTAGTCCACGGCCAGCGCCGGGTCGCCCTGGAAGGCTACGGCGCCGGCGGTGTAGAGGCGGATTTCGGCGGGCAGGTCCTGGCCTTCCGCTTCGGCCCGCTGGGCGTCATCGAGGCCGCGCAGGGTTTGCACGCGCTTCCACATCGCTTCGCCCAGCTCGCTTTTCTCGCGCTCGTCACGCTGCTGCAGATAGGCGCCGTTGTCCTCCTCCCAGCGCGGCACCAGGCTGGCCTCGGTGACCTGCTTGAGCCCGGGGATGGGCGGTGCCAGGCGGGTGATCTCGAAGGCGAAGTTGCCTTCGGGCAGCTCGGCCAGGCTGTTGGCGCGGTCGTCCAGCAGGCGCATGGAGAAGTCCGGGCCGCAGGCCAGGGCGCTGCCGAGCGGCAGGGCGAGGGCGATGGCCAGGGCGAGACGGGCAGGGCGACGCTCAGGGGCGTACATGGATTCCTCCTTGATCGAGTTCGGAGCAGCGGGCCCAGCCCAGCGCACGGCGCTGGCCGGCGGCGAGTTCGGCGGCGGCCTGGCGCTCCAGCACCAGGCCCGTGTCGCTGCGTTGCATGCGGTAGCCGGGCAGGGCGTCGAAGGCCTGGCAGTCCCGGGCGGCGATGTCCAGCCGCTGCGGCAGCGGGCCGGGGGCATTGCCGGTATTGGTGAGGCTGAGTTCGCGAAGGTCATCATCCCGTGGGCGTTCCACCTGGACGGCCAGTGCTGCTGCCAGCGGCTCGCCCCGGGCCACGGCGCGCAAGGTCGCCAGGGGCCAGGCGCGGCGATCGCCCGGCAGGGGCAGGCGGAACCAGATGAGCCCGGCGAGGTGGGCGGGGCGTTCATCCCGCAGGCGCTGGACCAGGGCGGCGACCTGCTGCGGGTCGGCGCTGAGTTCGCGGCGCTCGCCGGCTAGGTTCAGCGGCGCTTCGCTTTCCACCTGGGGGCCGCTGGCACTGCTGATGAGGCCGGCACCGTAGGCGGGCAAGGCGAGCAGGAAGGGGCGTTCGCTGTGTTCGGCCCAGCGCTGGGCCCAGGCGAACGCCTTGTCGGCATCGAACAGCCCCTGCTCCGGGGCGCTGACGCCGTGGACCTGCAGCACGCTGCCGTCCACCTGGGCCAGCAGTGCGTCCAGGTCCGGGCTGGAGAGCCAGGCGGGCAGGGCGGTGATGCCCATGCGCAGGCCCGGTGGCAGGGCCTGGCGCAGCTCGGCGAGGAAGCGGGTGTAGCCGGGCAGGCGCGCGCTGGCGCAGTCGTGGTCGATCTCCAGGGCCTGGGGGGTGAGGCCGGCGGCCTGCCAGTCGGCCAGCAGCGCGGTGATTTCCTCCCGTGCCCGTTGTGCGTCCAGTTGCGGCAGCTGGCCGTCGAGGCGTACTACCGCCACCAGTGGCCGTCCATCGGCGCGCAGCAGCGAGGCGTCGACGCGGATGCGCGACCAACCGGCACCGGGGTGGGCCTGCAGGGCGAGCACGCGCAGGGTGGAGAAGTCGGTGTGGCTGGCGGCGAGCGCTTCGGCGTGGGCGGGCAGCCATTGGCGCTGCCAGACGTAGAGTTGCTGGTCGAAGGGCAGGGACGCCTCTTCGCGGCAGCCGCCGGTCAATGCGAGTAGGAAGAAGAGGGCCGCGATCCTGCGGCGGGGGAGGCCGTACATGGTCTTCATCGTGACGTGGCCCGGGCGCGAGGCCCGTTCGCGGCGGATTAGACTCCCAATCCGCAAGGCCGGCAAGGGCTGCCCGCCAACCTCGTCACATCTCCGCAGGCGGCATGGTCATTGGGCGCACGGCAGGGCCGCCTGGTTTGACAGTTCGCCAAGTGTCGCCAAAGCTGCTTAGGCGTATTTACCCCTCTTGATGATTGTGGAGTGCAGCTAATGGACAACCGACTGCTGGTCAAAGGTGTGATTGTGGGACTTCTGAGCATGGGCAGCGTGGCGGCACATGCCGACGCTGCTGGTGGTAATGGCTGCGGCTGGGGCAACATGCTGTTCGAAGGTCAGCGCGGCTTCGCACCGCACTTCCTGGCCACTACCACCAACGGCACCTCGGGCAACGCCACCTTCGGCATGACCTCCGGTACCAACGGCTGCGATGTCGGCGCCAAGATCGGCTACGGCGGCCGCTCGATGCTGGCCATGAATGGCATGCTCGACAACATCGCCGAAGACATGGCCCAGGGCCAGGGCGAAGCGCTGGACGCCTACGCCACCCTGCTGGGCGTGGAACAGGGCGACCGCGCACACTTCGCCAAGATCGCCCAGGAGAACTTCTCCACCATCTTCTCCGCCCCGGACGTAACCGGCGAGCAGGTGCTGGCCAACACCCTGGAAGTGATGAGCCGCGATCAGCAACTGGCACGCTACGCCAAGCAGCCGGCCTGATCGGCAGCGGTAACGAAGGAGCCGGGCGATGCCCGGCTTTTTCATGCCCGGTGATTGGCGGGCTTGAGCAGGGTGGGTGAGCCCCGCGAATCCTGCACGCCGCAATGTCGGGTTGCACCCGACCTACAAGGTCTGGCGCAGGCTTAGGGTTCAGGGCACAGGGTGGGCGTAGGGTGGGCCGGGCGGCGCTCCGCTTCAGCCCACCGCTCTCCTCCAGCCACCTCGCAACCCCTGGCAAGCACTCCCCGCCCCCAGGATTCGGCCTCGTCCGACCACCCCGACGACAGTGGCCGAAGGCTCTAGACCAAGGTCTGACTTCAGTTTCGCCAGGGAGGAGCTAAGCTTGTGCGGCAGCTTGTCTGTCTATCCATTCGGAGCTCCCTATGAACAATAACAATAGCGTCATGCGCCACCTGCCCTGGGCAGTGCTGGCGGTGGTCGGCGCATGTGCCTTGGGTGTGGTTGCACTACGCCGCGGCGAGGCGATCAACGCCTTGTGGATCGTGGTCGCAGCCGTTGCCCTTTACCTTGTCGCTTACCGCTACTACAGCCTGTTCATCGCCACCAAGGTGATGCAGCTGGACCCGACCCGCGCGACCCCCGCGCTGCTCAACAACGACGGTTTGGACTACGTCCCGACCAACAAGCACATCCTCTTCGGTCACCACTTCGCCGCCATCGCCGGCGCCGGCCCGCTGGTGGGCCCGGTACTCGCGGCGCAGATGGGCTACCTGCCCGGTACGCTCTGGCTGATCGCCGGCGTGGTTCTCGCCGGTGCGGTGCAGGACTTCATGGTCCTGTTCATCTCCACCCGTCGCAACGGCCGCTCCCTGGGCGAGCTGGTGCGCGAGGAGATGGGCCAGATACCCGGCACCATTGCGCTGTTCGGCGCCTTCCTGATCATGATCATCATCCTTGCGGTGCTCTCGCTGATCGTGGTCAAGGCCCTGGCCGAGAGCCCCTGGGGCATGTTCACGGTGATGGCGACCATTCCCATCGCGATGTTCATGGGTATCTACATGCGCTACATCCGCCCGGGCCGTATCGGCGAGATTTCGCTGGTGGGCGTGGTGCTGTTGCTGCTGTCGATCTGGCTCGGTGGCCAGGTGGCCGCCGACCCGGTCTGGGGCCCGGCCTTCACCTTCACCGGCGTGCAGATCACCTGGATGCTGATCGGCTACGGTTTCGTCGCCGCCGTGCTGCCCGTGTGGCTGGTGCTGGCGCCCCGTGACTACCTGTCGACCTTCCTCAAGATCGGCACCATCATCGCCCTGGCCATCGGCATCCTGGTGACCATGCCCGAGCTGAAGATGCCGGCGCTGACCCAGTTCGTCGACGGCACCGGCCCGGTGTGGAAGGGCGGCCTGTTCCCATTCCTGTTCATCACCATCGCCTGTGGCGCCGTCTCCGGCTTCCATGCGCTGATCAGCTCCGGCACCACGCCCAAGCTGCTGGCCAACGAATCCCATGCCCGCTACATCGGCTACGGCGGCATGCTGATGGAGTCCTTCGTCGCCATCATGGCCATGGTCGCCGCCTCGGTGATCGAGCCGGGCGTGTACTTCGCCATGAACAGCCCGCCGGCCGTGGTCGGTACCGACGTCGCCAGCGTGGCGGCCACCGTCAGCAACTGGGGCTTCGCTATCACCCCGGAAGTGCTCGAAGCCACCGCCCGTGATATCGGCGAGCACACCATCCTGGCCCGTGCCGGTGGTGCGCCGACCCTGGCCGTGGGCATCGCGCAGATCCTCCACCAGGTGTTGCCGGGCGAGAACACCATGGCGTTCTGGTACCACTTCGCGATCCTCTTCGAGGCGCTGTTCATCCTTACCGCGGTGGACGCCGGTACCCGTGCCGGGCGCTTCATGCTGCAGGACCTGCTGGGCAACTTCGTGCCGGCGCTGAAACGCACCGAGTCCTGGACCGCCAACGTCATCGCCACCGCCGGCTGCGTGGCCATGTGGGGCTGGCTGCTGTACCAAGGCGTGATCGACCCGCTGGGCGGCATCAACACCCTGTGGCCGCTGTTCGGCATCTCCAACCAGATGCTCGCCGGTATCGCCCTGATGCTCGGCTGCGTGGTGCTGATCAAGATGAAGCGCCAGCGCTACGTCTGGGTCACCCTGGTGCCGGCCACCTGGTTGCTGATCTGCACCACCACCGCGGGCCTGATCAAGCTGCTCGACCCGAACCCGGCGGTGGGCTTCCTCGCCCTGGCCAAGAAGTACAGCGACGCCGCCGACGCCGGCCAGATCCTGGCCCCGGCCAAGGACATGGCGCAGATGCAGCACGTGATCTTCAACGCCTACACCAACTCGACCCTGACCGTGCTCTTCCTGTTCGTGGTCCTCAGCATCCTGTTCTACGCCATCAAGGTGGGACGCAGTGCCTGGGCCAAGCCGGAGCGCACCGACAAGGAATCGCCCTTCCAGCCGATCCCGGATGCCTGAGGAGTGAACGCGCATGTTCAATGACCTGAGCCGCATGGGTAAGTACCTGGGGCAGGCCGCACGCATGCTGGTCGGCATGCCCGACTACGACAACTACGTCGAGCACATGCGTGGCAAGCACCCGGACAAACCGGTGATGAGCTACGAGGAGTTCTTCCGCGAGCGCCAGGAAGCGCGCTACGGTGGCGGCAAAGGGCGGCCCATCCGCTGCTGTTAAACGTGCTTCGCCAGGCTGCTGCGCTCGCGGCGCCTGGCGAGACAGGTTGAGGTACAACCGCGCCACGCTGAGTCGTGGCGCGTGTCTTTTGGAGATCACGATGTACTCAACACCCATCCCCGTCACCGTGCTCAGCGGCTTTCTCGGCGCCGGCAAGACCACGCTGCTCAAGCACATCCTCAAGGCCGAGCACGGCCTGAAGATCGCGGTGATCGAGAACGAATTCAGCGAGACGCCCATCGACGGCCAACTGCTCGGCAGCGAGCCGGTGCAGGTGATGACCCTGGCCAACGGCTGCGTCTGCTGCTCCATCCACGTCGAGCTGGAGAAGACCCTGTACCTGCTGCTGGAGCGCCTGGACGCCGGCGAGCTGGCCTTCGACCGCCTGGTGATCGAGTGCACCGGCCTGGCCGACCCGGCGCCGGTGGCGCAGACCTTCTTCGCCGACGAGGAGCTCTGCGAGCGCTACGTGCTGGACGGCATCATCACCCTGGTGGATGCCGCCAACGCCGAGCGCCACCTGGCCGAGACCATTGCCCAGGCCCAGGTCGGGTTTGCCGATCGCATCCTGGTGAGCAAGCGCGACCTGGTGGACGACGCCCACTTCGAGGCCCTCAGCCAGCGGCTGTCGCGGATCAACCGCCGCGCGCCGATCCGCGTGGTCGACCACGGCCGCATCGACCTGGCCGAACTGCTCGACGTGCGCGGCTTCAACCTCAACGCCGACATCGGCTCCGGCCTGAGCCTGCGCCCGCTGACCCCGGCCGGCTCCACCGACCGCATTTCCACCCTGGTGCTGAAGAGCGACAAGGCGCTGGACCTCGACAAGCTCAGCACCTTCATGGAAGGCCTGCTGGAAGAGCACGGCAATGCACTGCTGCGCTACAAGGGCGTGCTGGACATCGCCGGCGAGGACCGACGCATGGTGTTCCAGGGTGTGCTGCGCCTGTACGGCTTCGACTGGGACAGCGAGTGGGCGGAGGGCGAGGCGCGCGAGAGCGTGATCGTGTTCATTGGCGACGGCCTGCCGGAGGAGCGCATCCGCGCCGGTTTCGCCGAGGTGCAGGCCTGAAAGGGCGACCTGCCGGGTTGGAATGTAAAGGAAAAGTAAATAGAATCACTCGCATTTGATTCCATTTACCCCTCCGGCGTGCCACCCATGAACGATGCAGTCGCGGCACCCGAACCCTGTCTCAATACCCTCTACCGCGAACACCGCAGCTGGCTGGAAAGCTGGCTGCGGCGCCGACTGGGCAACGCCTGGGATGCCGCCGACCTGACCCAGGACACCTTCGTCCGCGTTCTCGCCGCCCACCAGGACAAACCGCTGCCGCGCCTGCAGGAGCCACGGGCCTACCTGCTCACCGTCGGCAAGCGCCTGCTGATCAACCACCACCAGCGCCGCAGCCTGGAGCGCGCCTACCTGGACGCCCTGGCCAGCCTGCCGGAGGCGCAAGCGCCTTCGCCCGAACAGCGCTGGCTGCTGCTGGAAACCCTGGAGGCGCTGGACGAACTCCTCGACGGCCTGCCGCTGGCGGTGCGCCGCGCCTTCCTATGGTCGCAGCTCGAAGGCCTCGACTACGCCAGCATCGCCCTGCGCCTGGAAGTATCCGAACGCACGGTGAAGCGCTACATGGCCAAGGCCTATGAGCACTGCCTGCTGGTGGACCTGTGAGTGCCCAGCCCTCGGCCCAGGCGCGCCAGGTGGCGCGGGAGGCGGCGCACTGGCTGACGCTGCTGGAGTCCGGCGGCGCCCGCGAGGCCGACCATGCCGAGTTGCAACGCTGGCGTGCCCGCAGCAGCGACCACGAACAGGCCTGGCAGAAGGCCCAGGCCCTGCGCCAACGCTTCGCCCAACTGCCCGGCGCCCTGGCGTTGGCCAGCCTCGACCGCCCGGACCTGGGGCGGCGCACCACCCTCAAGCGCATGCTCGCCCTCGGCGCCCTGGCACCCGCCGGCTGGCTCGCCTGGCGGCAGATGCCCATCGCCAACTGGAGCGCCGACCTGCGCACCGCCACCGGCGAGCGGCGTTCGCTGGAGCTGCCCGACGGCACGCGCTTGCAGCTCAACACCGCCAGCGCGGTGAACCTGGATTTCAACGACGGCCGCCACCAACTCGCCCTGGTCGAGGGCGAAATAGCCCTGGACGGTGTCAGCGAGTTGCAGGTGCAGACCCGCGACGGTCGCCTGCAGGCCTCGGGCGCGCGCTTCTGTGTGCGCCAGTTCGACCACGGCTGCCTGGTGTCGGTGGCGCGCGGCACGGTGCGGCTGGAGCCTGTCCAGGGCATGCCGGTCACCCTGCAGGCGGGCCAGCGTGCCGGCCTGGGTGCTTCCGCTGTGGGCCGGGTGGAAGCCTTCGACACCCGCCAGCCCGACTGGCAGCAGGGTGTGCTGATCGTCGAGAACCGTGGCCTGGGTGCGGTGCTGCGCGAGCTGGATCGCTACCGACCCGGCGTGCTGCGCTGGGACCCTGCGCTGGAAACGCTCGCCGTGACCGGTACCTTCCGCCTGGAAGACACCGACAAGGCCCTGGCCCTGCTGGCCGCCAGCCTGCCCATCGAGGTGCACTACCGCACCCGCTACTGGGTGTCGCTGATGCCACGGCAATCACCTGCATGAGGGCTGTCCCTTTTTTTCGGCTCGCCTGTCATCACTGGCAATAGAACGAAAAAGAGAGCCTTTCGATGACTGCAGTCCTTTCCTTCCGTCCCTGCGCGATGCCCCTGCTCCTGGCCCTGGGCTGTGCCGGCCTGTCCGCCGCCAGTTGGGCCGACGACGGTGCGCGCCGCAGCTACCAGATCCCTGCCGGCAGCCTGGGTGCGACGCTGACCCGTTTCGCCGGCGAGGCGGGCGTCAGCCTGTCCGTCGACCCGGCCCTGGTTTCCGGGCGCAGCAGTGCCGGCTTGAACGGCGACTTCGGTGTGGAGGAAGGCTTCGCCCGCCTGCTCCAGGGCTCCGGCCTGATGCTGCAGCCGGCCGGCGAGGGCAGCTACACCCTGCTGCCGGTACCCGACCAGGGCGGCAACGTGCAGCAACTGCAGCCGATTGCCATCACCGGGCAGGGCAGTGGCGCCAGCGCCGATCACTACGCCGGTGGCCAGGTCTCCCGTCGTGGCGGGCTGGGCATGCTGGGCGAGCGGGACTTCATGGAAACGCCCTTCAACCTCACCTCCTACACCAGCGAGGCGGTGAAGAACCAGCAGGCCCGCACCCTCGCCGACGTGGTCGCCAGCGACCCCTCGGTACGCAGCACCAACCCCTCCGCCGGGCGCTTCGAGCAGTTCTCCATCCGGGGCTACAGCCTGTACAACAGCGACGTCGCCTATGGCGGCCTCTACGGTGTGCTGCCCACCTATTCCATCGACATGGAGATGGTCGAGCGGGTCGACATCCTCAAGGGCCCGGGCGCGCTGCTCGGCGGCCTGGCACCCAACGGCAGCGTCGGCGGCAGCGTGAATATCGAGCCCAAGCGCGCGGGTGACGAACCGACCACCGAGTTCACCGCCATGCACGCCTCTTCCGGCCAGTTGGGCGGGCATGTGGACATCGGCCGGCGCTTCGGCGACGACCAGCGCTTCGGCCTGCGCTTCAACGGCGTGAAGCAATCCGGCGACACCGAGTGGGACCACCAGAGCCTGGAGCGCGACACCGGCGTGCTGGGGCTGGACCTGCGCGCCGAGCGGGTGCGCCTGTCCCTCGACCTGGGCCGCCAGGAGCGCGACGTCGACGGGCCCATGGAGCGGGTCGGCCTCAACGCCGGGGTCAAGGTGCCGGACGCCGAGGACATCCACCACAACTTCGCCCAGCCCTGGACCTACTCCCGCGCCAAGGACACCTTCGGCGCCCTGCGTGGCGAGTACGACCTGAGCGAGTCGCTGATGCTCTACGCCGCCGCCGGTGCGCGCCGGGGCGACTACGACTTCCTCCGCCATGCGGTGCAGCTGACCAACGACGCCGGGCGCTTCGTGGTCAGCCCGCGGGCCTTCCAGCGTGAGGAGGAGGTGCGAACCGCTACGGTGGGCCTGCGCAACTGGTTCTCCACGGGCTCGGTGGGGCACACCCTCAACCTCAGCCTCAACCGTTTCGACATGACCTTCGACAACAGCGGTGCGCGCTACGCCAATGGCGTGAGCAACCTGTTCGACCCGGTGACCCTGCCGGTGCCGGTCACGCCCACGGCCGCCGACAACCCGACCCACACCGAGAGCGTGCTCTCCAGCCTGGCGCTGGCCGACACCCTGAGCTTCGCCGATGACCAGGTGCTGCTGACCCTGGGCGCGCGCCTGCAGCGGGTGGAGGTGGACAGCTCCGAGCCGGGCGAGCCCGACCAGCGCTACGACGAAAGCGCCACCTCGCCGGCCCTGGGCGTGGTCTGGCGCACCACCGAGGCGCTGTCGCTCTACGCCAACTACATGGAAGGCCTGACCCAGGGCCAGACCGCCCCGGAGACGGCCAACAACGCCGGCCAGGTGTTCGCACCCTACCGCAGCAAGCAGGTGGAGGCGGGCATCAAGTACGACATGGGCAGCCTCGTCACCACCCTCAGCCTGTTCCGCATCGAGAAGCCTGCCTACTACACCGAGAACGGCTACCTGCGCCCCGATGGCGAGCAACGCAACCAGGGCCTGGAGCTGAACCTCTTCGGCGAACCGCTGGAAGGCGTGCGCGTACTGGGCGGCGCCATGCTGCTGGACGCCGAACTGACCCGCACCGCCAATGGCACCAATGACGGCAACCGCGCCATCGGCGCGCCTATCCTCAATGCCAACCTCGGCCTGGAATGGGATTTGCCCCAGGTACAGGGGCTGACCCTCACCGCGCGGGCCATCCACACCGGCGCCCAGTACCTGGACCAGGCCAACACCCAGAAGGCCGACGCATGGCAGCGCTACGACCTCGGCGCCCGCTACGCCTTCGCCGTGGGTGAGACGGACGTGACCCTGCGCGCCAGCGTGGAGAACGTCATGGACAAGGCCTACTGGGCCTCCGCCAACGTCCCCGACGGCACAGCCACCGGCCTCACCCTCTCCACCCCGCGTACCTGGCTGGTGTCGGCGACGTTGGGGTTCTGATGGCCGCCTTCCCGGGCTGAAGCCCGGGCTACGGCCGGTATTCGTAGAGCGTAGGGTGGGCTTCAGCCCACCATCGGAGCTGCCGGCAACACCCCTGGTGGATGGAAAAAGCGCCATCCACCCTACACCCCGACGTACCCCGTGCCTGTAGGGGCGAATTCATTCGCCAGGTGCCGCCGGCACGTTGTGCCCGGCAAGTGTAGGGTGGACCACGCTTCACCGGTCCACCGCAGCGGAGCCCGGTTCAACACCGGTGGTGGATGAAAAGAGCGCCATCCACCCCCGAGATACCCCGTACCTGTAGGGGGGAATTCATTCGCCAAGGGCCGCGCAGCGGCCCCACGGCCTGTGCGATAGGCATAAAAAAGCCCGGCATAAGCCGGGCTTTTTCGTCAGCGCTGACGCTTAGTTGCCGTAGACCGGCAGCTTGGCGCAGACGGCCTTGACCTGTTCGCGAACGCGGTCGACCACGGACTCGTCGCCCATGTTCTCGAGGATGTCGCAGATCCAGGTGGCCAGCTCGCGGCACTCGACTTCCTTGAAGCCACGGGTGGTGACGGCCGGGGTGCCGATGCGCAGGCCGGAGGTGACGAAGGGCGAGCGCGGGTCGTTGGGTACCGAGTTCTTGTTCACGGTGATGAAGGCGCGGCCCAGGGCAGCGTCGGCGTCCTTACCGGTGATGTCCTGCTTGATCAGGGACAGCAGGAACAGGTGGTTCTGGGTACCGCCGGAGACCACGTCGAAGCCGCGGTCGATGAACACCTGGGCCATGGCCTGGGCGTTTTTCACCACTTGCTGCTGGTAGGTCTTGAACTCGGGCTGCAGGGCTTCCTTGAAGCACACGGCCTTGGCGGCGATGACGTGCTCCAGCGGGCCACCCTGGGCGCCGGGGAAGACGGCGGAGTTGAGCTTCTTCTCGATCTCTTCGTTCTTGCGAGCGAGGATCAGGCCGCCGCGCGGGCCGCGCAGGGTCTTGTGGGTGGTGGTGGTGACCACGTCGGCGAAGGGCACCGGGTTCGGGTAAACGCCAGCGGCGACCAGGCCGGCCACGTGGGCCATGTCGACGAACAGGTAGGCACCTACCTTGTCGGCGATGGCGCGGAAGCGCGGGAAGTCGAGGATCTGCGAATAGGCGGAGAAGCCGGCGACGATCATCTTCGGCTTGTGCTCGACGGCCAGGCGCTCGACTTCGTCGTAATCGATCAAACCGGCGTCGGTGATGCCGTACTGCACGGCGTTGTACAGCTTGCCGGAGGAGGAGACGGAGGCGCCGTGGGTCAGGTGGCCGCCGTGGGCCAGGCTCATGCCGAGGATGGTGTCACCGGCCGACAGCAGGGCCAGGTAGACAGCGGCGTTGGCCTGGGAACCGGCGTGGGGCTGGACGTTGGCGTAGTCGGCGCCGAACAGTTCCTTGGCGCGGTCGATGGCCAGTTGCTCGACGACGTCGACGTACTCGCAACCGCCGTAGTAGCGCTTGCCCGGGTAACCCTCGGCGTACTTGTTGGTCAGTACCGAACCCTGGGCTTCCATCACCGCCGGGCTGGTGTAGTTCTCGGAGGCGATGAGTTCGATGTGCTCTTCCTGGCGCTGGGCTTCCTGCTCCATCGCGGCGAAGAGGTCTGCATCGTAGCGGGCGAGGGTCAAATCACGGCTGAACATGGCGGTCCTCTCAGGGATCGGTACGTGGAAAGGCGCGCATTCTAACTCATAGGTCGTTGGCTGACACATGAAGGTCGGTCATACGACAGACAAGTGGCATTCACGCGGAGTCGCCGTCGTCTTCCTGCAACTGCGCGAGCTTCTGGCGCAAGGTTTCGCGCTCATGGTCGAACAGCAGTGGCAGCTGCTGCCAGCTCTCGTAGAGCGGCTCCAGCCAGCAGCAGTAGCCGTCGTCGGGGCGCTGGCTTTCCAGGTGTTCGAAGCAGGTGTGGATGTCCAGCGCGTGGGCCGGCTGGTCGTGGGCGATGGCCGCCAGCACGCGGATGGCCGCCACCGTGGTCCAGTCACTGGGCCCGAACAGGGCGCAGAGCAGCAGTTCGCGGCGCCGCGAACCTTCCCAGCCGCTGTCGAGATGGGCCAGTACCTGGGCGGCGGCGCTTTGCACACGGGTGAGCCAGAGCAGCGCGGGAATCAAGCGGTCGGGCACCGCCGGCGGGTGCACCAGGGTCGCCAGCACCTGCAACGCTTCGTCAGCCTCCAGGCCGGCGGCCACATGGCTGGCCTGGGCCCAGTTGGCGCGGGCATAGGGCTTGGCGGCGAGCCCTGCGATCAGCGTGCTGACCTTTTCCCCCGGCGGCGGCAGGGCCGGTTGCGCCTGGTCGCCCTCATAGCGCCAGAGCAGGTGGGCGACCGGCCCCTGGGGCTGGCGCGGGTCGGGCTGGGCGATGGACTCGGCCGTGACCTCCACCTTGCAACCGGCCAGGCCATGGGCGGCGAGTTCCAGGGTGATGGCGAGGACGTTGCTCGGCGCCTCCAGGGAGCTGGTGCGCAGGGTGATGCTGTCGCCGGGCGAGCCGTTGTAGCTGCCATCGAGCAGGCTGTCGCGGATCTTGCGCAGGACGTTGGCGCTGGCGTCGTTGGGTTGGGGCGGGGCGCCGCTGGCGAGGAACCACAGCTGGTAGGCGCGCTCGTTATCGGCCTTGGCGGCGTCGATCACCCGCTGCAGCAGGGCGTCGTCGCCCGTGGCGCGCCACTGGCAGTAGTCCCGCGAGGGGGCGGCCCAGGCATGTTCCGGGTGCAGCGCCAGGGCCTGGTCGTACCAGTTGATGGCCTGGGCCCAGCCCTGGTTCTCCAGCCAGGTGTCGCCGGCCTCCAGGTAGGTGCTGAGTTCTTCCGGTTGCTGCTGCATGGCCTGGCTGAAGGCCAGGTCGGCCTCCGCCGGGCGGCCCTGCTGGCGCAGCACCAGGCCCCGTGCGGTCGCCTGGTGCCAGTCCTGTTGCTGCACCGGGCCGGCCAGTTCCAGGGCCTGGTCGAACAGGGCGGCGCGGCGCAGCAGGCCGATGTGCAGCATGGCCCATTGGGCGACGAAATCGTCCGAAGGCCGGATGCGACTGGCCAGTGCGGCCCAGCGGCGGGTGTTGGCGAGGTCGTGGGCGGTGGCTTCGCGGGCTTCCGGGGTGCGCTGGATGAGCCGGCCGTAGAGGCGCATCTGCAGGTCGGCATCCAGCTGCTCCAGGGCGCCGGCCGGCTCCAGCCAGCCGAGGGCCCAGGCGTCGAGGTAGTCGCTTTCGGGGGCGGCGTCGATGACGTGCAGGAGCAGGTCCACCGCGTCGGCGACCCGCCCTTCGCGGGCCATGATCCAGCAACGCAGGGCCTCGGTGGCGGCGTAGCGCTGATCGCTCGGCGGCAGCAGCACGGCTTCAGCCGGGGTGCCGGCGGTTTGCAGGTAGCGTTCGGCCAGGACCAGCCATTCGGGGTTGCCCGGGGCGAACTTCAGCAGCTCGGCCAGGTGCTCGGCGCCATGGGCGAGGTTGCCCTGTTCCAGCTCGGCCTCGGTAATGAAGCGCTCGAACTCGGCGGTGCCCTGGCGCAGCTCGATGCTGGTTTGTTCGGGGGCAGCCTGCGCCTCGGCTGTCGGGGCGGCTGGGATGGTCTGGCGGGTATCGGCGTTGCGGGTAAAGCGTTTCCACCAGGACATGGCGGGCTCCTTGTCTCGTCGTCGCCGGTCAATGGCGGGCTGGTCGGGCGGGGCGCTGGGCGGTGATGGCGCGATCTTACGGCAAGGCCCCCGGTACGGGCCTGTCGGGGATCACGAAACCGGTTTCGCGGCGAGGGTGGAGCGGTGTTCGGCATGATCTCGAATGGTGGACCGGTGAAGCGTGGTCCACCCGGGCTGCGAAATTAAATAAGCCCGGTAGTTGACGGCTTCCGTCGATCCCCCAGGCTCTTGCAGCTTGCAGCTTGCAGCTTGCAGCTTGCAGCTTGCA
>NZ_JAOTQU010000031.1:0-94224 GCF_025685765.1 Pseudomonas sp. PDM13
ACGGTTCCGATCGCACTCCGGGCTTCCGTGTTGCTGAAGACGGCTCCGACCGCACCCCTGGCTTCCGTGTCGCTGAAGATGGCTCCGACCGCACTCCCGGCTTCCGTGTCGCTGAAGACGGCTCCGATCGCACTCCTGGTTTCCGCGTAGCCGAAGACGGTTCCGATCGCACTCCGGGCTTCCGTGTTGCTGAAGACGGCTCCGACCGCACTCCCGGCTTCCGCGTTGCTGAAGACGGTTCCGACCGCACCCCCGGCTTCCGCGTCTCCTGATAGGCCGTTGCACAGCTTGCAACCCGACCCAGGAACCACGCGCGAGGTCTGAGCGATGTACCCAGCCCGTAAATGCTGAAGGCGCCAATAAGGCGCCTTCAGTGCATCTACCCTTCCCTCTTTCTCTATCCCGCGTTCATTCCTGCCCGACGCCTTCCGGCGATTGCAGTGGGCGCAGCGGAATCGGCTGCGACATGACGATGGATGTGCGCGTCTCGCCGAAGTGATTGATGCTGCCGACGAAGCGCTCCAGGTGGCGGATATTGCGCGTCACCACCCGCAGCACGAACGAGTCCTGCCCCGTGACATGGAGGCATTCCAGCACCTCGGGCATCTGTTGCAGCAAGGCGACCAGCCGCGCCTTGTCCGGCTGGGGCGTGGTCATGCCGATCAGCGCCATCACCTCGTAGCCCGCCTGCTCGGCGGAGACGCAGGCGCGATAGCCCTCGATCACCCCGGCCTCTTCCAGCCGCTTGAGCCGCTCCGAGGTGGCCGGCAAGGACAGCGCCACCCGGTTGGCCAGCTCGGTGAGGGAAATCCGCCC
Source organism: Pseudomonas sp. PDM13 (assembly GCF_025685765.1). Lineage (NCBI taxonomy): Bacteria > Pseudomonadati > Pseudomonadota > Gammaproteobacteria > Pseudomonadales > Pseudomonadaceae > Pseudomonas > Pseudomonas sp. PDM13. The sequence continues at coordinate 817 of NZ_JAOTQU010000031.1, forward strand.
CTCGGCCTGCACGGCCTGGAGGATTTTCCAGGATTTGGCATCAAGCTCCATGATTAAGGTCCTCACGGGTAAATACGAGAGCATTTAAGGCAAAGCACGATAACTACCGTAGCTTCTGCATTCAAAGCCGCTTCAGTGGCCCGCAAAATAATGCCATCCCGCCCCCTGCCCGGTACCGCCCGATGGACTTAGCGCTGTTCTTCAAATCCGCCTTGATCGGCCTCTCCATCGCCGCGCCGGTGGGGCCTGTCGGCCTGCTCTGCATCCAGCGCAGCCTGCTTCATGGGGCACGCATCGGTTTTCTCAGCGGCCTCGGTGCCGCGTTGGCCGACGCCTGCTTCGGTGCTCTGGGCGCCTTCGGGGTGCAGGCGCTGATCCAGGGCTTCGTGGCGCTGGCCACGCCCTTGGCGTTTCTGGGCGCGGGCTACCTGGCGTGGATGGGCATCCGTCTGTTGCGTACCGCACCCGCACGGCAAGCCGCCAGCCTGGCGGAGCCCGGCAGTGGCTGGCGGGCGCTGGCCTCGGTCTTCGCGCTGACCCTGACCAACCCCATGACCATCCTCGCCTTCGTCGCGGTCTTCGCCGGCCTGGGTGCCGGCGCCGCGCCCGGTACGGCGAACGCGCTGCTGATGGTCGCCGGGGTGTTCTGCGGTTCGGCACTGTGGTGGCTGGCCCTGTCGCTGGGCGTCGCCGCCGTGCGCCACCGCCTGGACGGGCGCCTGCTGCGACGCATCGACCAGGTGGCGGGGCTGTTCCTGCTGGGGTTCGCTGCCTGGCAGCTATGGCGAGTGCTGGGCGTCTCGCTTCACAGCGTGGGCTGAAGCGGAGCGCCGCCCGGCCCACCCTACAAGGCGGGCCTCGGGGTGGCGCTTAGGCCATCTGGGTGATGGTGCGGCGGAAGCGCGTCAGGGCGGCGAGGAAGAAGGCACTGCCGATGCCGATGATGGCGAGGAACTGCGGCCAGACGATCTCCAGCCCCGCGCCGCGATAGAGGATGCCCTGGGCCAGGGCGACGAAGTGGGTGGTGGGCGCCGCCAGCATGATCTGCTGCACCAGCTCGGGCATGCTCTCCCGCGGCGTGGTACCGCCGGACAGGATCTGCAGCGGCATCAGCACGAGGATGGTCAGCAGCCCCAGTTGCGGCATGGAGCGCGCCACGGTGCCGAGGAAGATGCCCATGGAGGTGGTGGCGAACAGGTGCAGCGCCGCCGCCACCAGGAACAGCCCGAGGGAGCCCTCGATGGGCACCGCCAGCCAGCCGCGCACCACGAACACCAGGCTCAGCGCCGCGGCCACCAGCACCACCGTGCCCATGGACCAGACCTTGGCCAGCATGATTTCGAAGGCCGACAGCGGCATCACCAGCAGGTGTTCCACCGTGCCGTGCTCGCGCTCGCGGATCAGCGCCGCGCCGGTGAGGATGATCGACAGCATGGTGATCTGGTTGATCACCTCCATCACCCCGCCGAACCAGGCCTGGGTCAGATTGGGGTTGAACAGCGTGCGCACCGCCAGTTCCGCCGGCATGGCACTCGCACCCCGATAGCGGGCGACGAATTCGTTGACCTCGGTATTGACGATGTTCTGGATGTACCCCGCCCCGCTGAAGGCCTGGCCCATCTGCGTGGCGTCGACGTTGAGCTGCACCGCCGGGGTGCGCCCGGCGAGCACGTCGCGCTGGAAGTCCGGCGGGATGTCCAGGGTGAAGGTGTAGAGCCCGGTGTCCATGCCCCGGTCCATGCGCCCCTGGTCGATGAGTTCCGGGGTGCGGAAGTATGGCGGCTGGAAGGCGTTGACCAGCCGCGTGGAGAGCTGCGAGCGGTCCTCGTCGACCACGGCGATGGGCGCGTGGTGCAGGGTTTCCGGGATGCCGGTGGCGGAGCTGTACACCCCCAGGCTGAAGGCCCAGAGGATCAGCACCAGCATCGCGTAGTCGCGCTGCAGGCTGCGGAACTCCTTGAGCCCCAGGTGGAAGATATTGGCCAGGCTGCGCATGGGTCAGGCCTCCTGCTTCTTCAGCGAGAGCACGCTGAACAGGGTGAGCAAGGGAATGGTCAGCAGCAACGGGACGAAGTAGAAGGCCAGGTCGGAGAACCCCAGCGCCTTGGAGAACACGCCCCGGCTGATGATCAGGAAATGGGTGGCGGGATAGGCCTGGCCGATCGCCGCTGCCGCCCCCTCCAGGGACGACACCGGGTGCACCAGCCCGGAGAACTGGATGGCCGGCACCATGGTGGCGATGGCCACGCCGAACACCGCGGCGATCTGGCTGCGCATAAAGGTGGAGAGGAACAGGCCGAGCCCGGTGGCGGCCGTGACGTAGCACAGCGCCGCCAGCACCAGGGTGGCGAAGCTGCCCTTGAGCGGCACGCCGAACACGAACACCGCCAGGGCCACCATCAACAGGAAGCTGACCATGCCCATGGCCACGTACGGCAGTTGCTTGCCCAGCAGGAACTCCAGCCGCGTGACCGGTGTGACATAGAGGTTGGTGATCGAGCCCAGCTCCTTCTCGCGCACCACGCCGAGGGCGGTGAGCATCGCCGGGATCATGATCAGCAGCAGCGGGATCACCGCCGGCACCATGGCCTTGAGGCTCTCCACGTCCGGGTTGTAGCGGTAGCGCACCTCCACGCTGGCGGCGGCCTGTGCGCCGCCCTCCGGGGATTGCCGGGCCAGCTCGGCGAGGTAGCCCAGGTGCATGCCCTGGACGTAACCGGCCACGGTGTTGGCGCGGGTGGGCATGGAGCCGTCGATCCACACACCCACGGCGGGGCTGGCGCCACGCTTGAGGTCGCGGCCGTAGCCCGGCGGAATCTCGATGGCCAGGCTCAGCTCGCCGCTGCGCATGCGCCGGTCCAGCTCGGCGTAGTCGTGGATGGGCGCCCGCTCGATGAAGTAGCGCGAACCGGACAGGTTCAAGGTGTAGGCCTGGCTGGTGGTGGTCTGGTCGCGGTCGAGCACCGCATAGGAAAGGTCCTCCACATCCATGCTGATGCCGTAGCCGATGATGAACATCAGCAGCACGGTGCCGAGCAGCGCCAGGGTCAGGCGGATCGGGTCGCGACGCAGCTCCATGGCCTCGCGCCGCGCATAGCTGAACAGCCGCTGCGGGCTGAAGCGCTGGTCACGCGGGGCTTCGGCCTGGGCGGTGACGCTCGGTGCGCTGGCGGGTGCCGAGGCGATGCCGGCGGCCTCCTCCAGGTAGGCGATGAAGGTGGCTTCCAGGCTCGGCAGGCCGCGCTCGGCCACCAGCGCCGCCGGGGTGTCGCTGGCCAGCACGCGGCCGGCATGCATCAGCGAGATGCGGTCGCAGCGCTCGGCCTCGTTCATGAAGTGGGTGGAGATGAAGATGGTCACGCCGTCGTTGCGCGACAGGTCGATCATCAGCTCCCAGAAGCCGTCGCGGGCCACCGGGTCGACGCCCGAGGTGGGCTCGTCGAGGATGAGGATCTCCGGCTGGTGGATCACCGCCACCGCCAGGGACAGGCGCTGGCGGATGCCCAGCGGCAGCGCGTCGGGCAGCTCGTCGGCCACGCCGGCCAGGTCGAAGCGCTGGAGCATCTCCGCCACCCGCGCCTCGATGCGCTCGGCTGGCAGGTGGAACAGCTGCGCATGCAGCACCAGGTTCTGCCGCACGCTCAGCTCGCGGTACAGGGAGAACGCCTGGGACATGTAGCCCACCCGCCGCCGCGTGGCCATGTCGCCGGCATCCACCGGCTGGCCGAACAGCGCGCAACTGCCTTCGCTGGCGGGCAGCAGGCCGGTGAGCATCTTCATGGTGGTGGATTTGCCGCAACCGTTGGAGCCGAGGAAGCCGAAGATCTCCCCGCGCTCGATACGGAAGCTGACGCGGTCCACGGCGACGAAATCGCCAAAGCGGCAGGTCAACCCGTCCGCCTCGATGGCCACCGCGCGCTCGCCGGCGGGCAGTGGTGGGATGACCAGGCGACGGTGGTCGCGGCGCTTTTCTTCCGGCAACAGGGCGATGAAGGCCGCTTCCAGGCTGTCGGTGCCGGTCTGCTGGCGTATCTCGGCCGGGCTGCCGGTGGCCAGCACGCGCCCGGCGTCCATCGCCACCAGGCTGTCGAAGTGTTCGGCTTCCTCCATGTAGGCGGTGGCCACCAGCACGCTCATGCCGGGGCGGCCCTGGCGGATACGGCCGATCAGCTCCCAGAACTGGTTGCGCGACAGCGGGTCGACGCCGGTGGTGGGCTCGTCGAGGATCAGCAGGTCCGGGTCGTGGATCAGCGCGCAGCACAGGCCGAGCTTCTGCTTCATGCCGCCGGAGAGCTTGCCCGCCGGGCGCTCGCGGAAGGGATCGAGGCCGGTGCTGCGCAGCAGGTCGTCGATGCGACGCTCGCGTTCGGCGCGGTCGTGGCCGAACAGGCGGCCGAAGAAATCGACGTTCTCGAACACCGTCAGCGTCGGGTAGAGGTTCTTGCCCAGGCCCTGGGGCATGTAGGCGACGCGCTGGCAGATGGCGCGGCGATGGCGGGCAGAGCGCATGTCGCCGCCCAGCACCTCGATCTCGCCCTGCTGCATCTTCCGCGCCCCGGCCAGCAAGGCCAGCAGGCTGGATTTGCCGACGCCGTCCGGGCCGATCAGCCCGACCATGCGGTTGGCCGGGATCGCCAGGTCGACCTCGCGCAGGGCGAAGGTCTCGCCGTAGCCCAGGCTGACCCCGGCCAGGCGCGCGACGTTGCCGTTTGAGGCGTTCATCAGGGCACCTTGACCTGCAGCTGCTGCGGCCATTCCTGCTCAGCGTCCAGGCGCAGGTAGGCCATGCCGGGCACGCCGGTCTTCACTGCGGTCATGTGCTGCTTGAGCAGCGCCGGGTCGATGCGTGCCTTGACGCGGAACATCAGCTTCTCGCGCTCGCTGGCGGTTTCCACCGTCTTCGGCGTGAACTGGGCGACGCTGGCCACGTAGGAAACCTTGGCGGGGATCACGTACTGCGGCACCGCATCGATGATCAGCCGCACCTCGTCGCCCAGGTGCACGCGGCCGGCCTGGCCGGCGGGCAGGAAGAAGGTCATGTAGACGTCGCCCAGGTCCACCAGGTTGAGCAGCTTGCCGCCGGCCGGCAGCACTTCGCCCGGCTGCGCCACGCGGTATTGCACGCGGCCGGCGCGGGGCGCCTTGAGCAGGCTGTCGTCGATGTCCGCCTGCAGGCGGGCGACGCTGGCATTGGCCGCCTCGATGGCCGACTGCGCCTCGATCACCTGGGACTTGGCCGCCTCGATGCCGGCCTGGGCGGAAATCACCTGGGAGCGCGAGGCCGCCAGCGCCGCCTGGGCGCTCTGCATCACCGCGCGGTCATCGTCCAGTTGCTGCTGGGGCATGGCATTGCGCTTGACCAGGGTTTCGGTGCGGGCGAAGCGCTTCTGGGTCGCCACCAACTCCGCCTCGCGCTGGCTGACCACCGCCTTGGCCGTGGCCTGCTCGCTTTCGCGCTGGGCCACCAGGGCCTGGGCGGTCAACCGGGCGTTCTCGGCCTGGCGCACCTGGGCCTGGGCCTGGGCCAGCTGCGCCTTCAGCACCTGGGTGTCCATCTGCGCCACGACCTGGCCGGGGGTGAGGAAGTCGCCCTCGTCGACCATGATCTCGGCGACGCGGCCGGCCAGCTTGGTGGCCACATCCACTTCGGTGGCCTCGATGCGGCCGTTGCCGCTGGCGAAGCCCTCGCCGAGGCCGGCGGGCCGCAACACCCACCAGGCGCCGGCGGCGACCGCCACGGCGGCCAGCACCGCCACCGCCCAGGTCAGTTTCTGCTTGCTTGGCTGCTTCATCTTGGTGTCCCGAATGGCTGGATTTCGATGGAAGAAATCATCCGCCAATCGGCAATGAGTCACTTTGACTCATGTCAGGTCAGGACTTTTCAGGGCCCTTTTCGGCCGCCTTGGGAACCCGGAAATCCATCGGGCCGAAGCCACGGCAGGCGAAATCGAGTTGATGTATGATTGCGCGCCTCAATCACGGCCAACCACAAGCGAACCGGCGCCCAGGCGCCCCCGGACCGACCATGAACACCAACGAACCCACCAGCCCCGAGCAACAGCCCCAAGCCGAAGGCAGCACCGAGGCTGCGACCCCCGCCAAGGCCGTGAAGAAACAGAACGTGCCCTGGTACCAGACCCTCAAGGGCCACGACCGCGGCCAGCGCCCCGGCGCGGCACCGCGCGGCTCGCGCCGCTCCATGGGCAAGCGCTGATCCGGCGCCCGGGCACAAAAAAAGCCAGCTGATGCTGGCTTTTTTGTGGGCGCTCGGCGGGGTTACTGACTGTTCTTCACCAGGCTCATGCGCTTCTCGGTGAACACGCAGATCACGCCCGCGTTGTTGTACATCACCTCGTGGTTGAAGTTGCAGTAGGCCGCGGCGACGCTCAGCGGCAGTTGCTCGTTGTTCCATTGGGTGGGTTTGAACCAGGACAGCTCGCCTTCCTTGCACTGGCGCGCCTCGGCGTCGGAGCTGTAGGTGCAGAGGGACGATTGATCGATCTCGCCCTTGAAGCAACCGGCGAGGGGAAGGAAGCAGAGACCTGCCAACAGAAGTTTGGTGTGCACGCGCATGACAGCTCCGGGAATCGGCATGTGAGGGGGAATCCGTGCCGATTTGAACCAGCGCAGCGGCGCGGGTTCCGTGGCATCGGCAAAGAATTCCCGCCACGCGACGCCACACACACCCGCCGCCAACCGTAGGAGCGAGCTCTGCTCGCGAAGCCCTTGATCCTGGAGCCGCAACCCAGCTCAAGGCCCTCGTCACCCCTGCTCCGGCAGAACCCCACTGAACGCCCGCATGCCCAGGCTCTGGTGGAAACGCAACAGGTAGCCGTCCGGGTCCTGCAGCAGGAAGTTGCACTCGCCGTGCTCCTGTTCGTCCTGGCGGTACCAGCGTTCCAGCGCCCCACGCCGCAAGGGCACGCCGGCCGCCTCGATGCGTGCGATCAGGGCGAGCGCATCGGCACAGCGAATGGACAGGTTGAGCCCACGCCCGAACGGCGCCTCCAGCGGTTCGACACGCCATTCCGAGGCCTCGCCGTCATCCTCTTCCAGCATCAGCTGGGCTTCACCCAGGCGCAGGTAGGCGAAGCGATGCTCGGGCCGCTGGTAGGCGACCTCGAAGCCCAGCACGCGGCAGTAGAAATCCAGGCTATGGGCGAAGTCCCGCACCAGCAGCTCCGGCACCAGGGCATTGAAATGCATGGGTTCCCTTCTCCATCACCCGCCCTCCATGGGCGGGGCGCGCCACCTTAGCGCAGCTTCCGGTGGCACCGAAAGTGGCTGGCACGGGTCTATAGTCCTTGCACCTTTCCCACCCGTACCGGAGCCCATCCATGGATACGACCCCGCACAACCTCGCCACCCTGTTCGAGCAGCTCGGCCTGGAGTCCGACCACCGCCAGATCGAAGCCTTCATCGCCGACCACCACCTCGCCGACGGCCAGAAGATCCAGGACGCGCCCTTCTGGAACGAGGCCCAGAGCGCCTTCCTGCGCAACGCCCTGGTCCAGGACGCCGACTGGGCGGTGGAAGTGGATGAGCTGGCGGTGCGCCTGTCGAAGTGAGCCGGCGAACAGCCAGAGAAGCTCGTGGCTCAGATGTAGGGTGTGCTGCGCGCACCTGGGACTCGCTGGAAGCACCGAGCGGAGGTGCGCACGGCACACCCTACGGCACGAGTTCATTCTGCAGGACTCTCAATTCAAATTGTCACAGGCAGAGCCGATGGCGCAGGCCACACGCCAAGGACGTTATGCCTGAAGCCCGAATGAAAAAACGGCCCCGTCAGGGGCCGTTTCGTTTTGCTGCGCAGGTGCACCCGCTCGATCAGAAGTCCTGCACGGTCGGGCGCAGCACCACTTCGCTGATGTCCACCTCGGCCGGCTGCTCCACCGCGTAGGCGATGGCGCGGGCAACGGATTCGGCGGGGATCGCCAGCTTGTAGAACTCGCCCAGGGCCTGGCGGCTTTCCTCGTGGGAGCTGCCGAGCTTCAGTTCCGAATCCACCGCCCCGGGGGAGATGACGGTGACGCGGATGTCGCCGCCCACTTCATGGCGCAGGCCGTCGCTAATGGCGCGCACGGCGAACTTGGTGCCGCTGTACACGGTGCCGCCCGGGCTGAACACCTTGTGCCCGGCCACCGAGGCGACGTTGATGAACTGGCCGCTGCGCTGCTGCTGGAACACCGGCAGCGCGGCTGCGATGCCGTAGAGCACGCCCTTGATGTTGATGTCGATCATGCGGTCCCACTCCTCCACCGGGGTTTCGGCGAGCGGCGCGATGGCCATCAGGCCGGCGTTGTTGACCAGCACGTCGATGCGGCCGAAGGCGTCGATGCCGCCCTGCACCAGGGCGCGGACCTGGGCCGCATCGGTGACGTCGGTGGCGAAAGCCACGGCCTTGCCGCCGGCGGCGGTGATTTCGCTGACCAGCGCGTCGAGACGGTCGACGCGGCGGGCGCCGAGTACCACCGAGGCGCCCAGGGCGGCCAGGTGGCGGGCGGTGGCTTCGCCGAGGCCGCTGCTGGCGCCGGTGATGACGATGACTTTGCCGTTGATATTGGTGCTCATGTCGGGTTCCTCAGGTTGGCTGCTGGCAGGAGGTGTTCCTGCTGTTGGGGGCCAGTATGGGAAGCCGATGACGACCAGGGAATGGAAGTATTAGGATTGCGGAATTCCATGAATCGGAACAATCCAAAGGTCATCCGCCATGCTCAATCGAATGGAGATGCTGCGCATCTTCTGCATCGCCGCCGAGTCCGCCAGCTTCCGCGAGGCAGCCACGCGCCTGAGCGCGTCCCCGCAGACCGTGACCCGGGCCATCAAGGAGCTGGAGCAACTGGTGGGCGAGCCGCTGTTCCACCGCAGCACGCGGCAGGTGCAGATCACCGCCTACGGCGAGCAGCTGGCGACCCAGGCGCGGGAGACCCTGGGCAGCTTCGACCAGCTGTTCCAGCGCCACGCACGCCAGGGCCAGGACGGCATGGCCGGGCGCGTGGGCATCACCGCGCCCCGCTCCATCGGCCGCCGCTACGTGCTGCCGCTGCTGGCAGAGCTGCAGCGCGAACACCCGGAAATCGTCCTGGACATGCGCCTGTCGGACCAGATGACCGACTCCGTCGACGAGCAGATCGATATCGGTGTGCGCATGGGCTTCATCCGTGACCGCCGCTACATCGCCCGCGCCACGGCGCGCGTGCCGCTCTATGTGGTGGGGTCGCCGAAGCTGCTGGAGCGCGTCGGCGCGCCCGAGGACATCGAAGCGCTGAACCGTGTGCCGACCACCGCGCTGATCGATGGCAACACCGGGCGCCTGTGGCCCTGGACCTTCGCCGAGGGCCGGCAGATGCAGCCACAACGCGCCGCCTTCACCACCGACGACCAGGAATGCGAGTGCGCAGCGGTGCTGGCCGGCACCGGCTTCGGCCAGTTGCCCAGCTACCTGGTGACGCCGCATATCCGCAGCGGCCAGTTGGTGAGGGTGCTCAGCGACAACGAGTCGCCGGCCTGGGAGATGTTCGCCTACCGCCCCCAGCGCGGCCCGGTATCACCCCGGGTGCGGCTGGTGTTCGATCGGCTGGTGGAGCGGCTTTCCGATCCGGCCTGGGTTCCGCTGGAGCCCTGAATTCCCGATAAGCCGTGGGCGGGAAATCGCGGGTTGCACCCGCCCTACGGGCTAACCTCCCGGCACCCGTAGGATGGGTTTCGCTGCGCTCTACCCATCCTACGGCTGCAACTGCGGGCTCACTCGGCGATATCGATAACGACCTTGCCGAAGGCGGTGCCCTGCTCCACCGCATCGTGGGCATCATGGGCGGTCGCCAGGGTGAAATGACGCGGGTCGAGCACCGGCTTGAGCTTGCCGGCTTCCACCAGGCGCGTGGCATCGGCGAGGACTTCGCCATGGTGGGCACGGCCCTCGCCGGTGAGCATGGGCAGCAGCACGAAGATGCCGTTCAGGGTCGCCGCACGCAGGGACGACGGCGCCAGGCTGTGGTTGCCGAACGCCGCGCAGCTGACCACGTGACCACGGATGCGCACCGACTCCAGGGCGTCGTCCAGGGAGCTGCCGCCCACGGTGTCGTAGACCACATCGAAGCCCTTGCCACCGGTGAAGGCCGCCACGTAATCGGCCGCCTTGGTGGTGTGGTAATCGATGGGCGTGGCACCCAGGCCGCGCACCATTTCGTGCTTGGCCGGCGAGGCGGTGGCGAACACTTCGGCGCCGAAGGCCTTGGCGATCTGCACGGCGATATGGCCGACGCCGCCGGAGCCACCGGTCACCAGTACCGTCTGCCCGGAATGCAGGCGCGCGCTGTCCACCAGGCCTTCCCAGGCGGTGAGGAACACCAGCGGCAGCGCCGCGGCTTCACGCATGCTCAGGTTCTTCGGTTTCAGCGCCAGCAGGCGCCAGTCCGCCGCGACGAACTCCGCCAGGGTGCCCTGCAGGCCGCGCACGCCGCCGACCAGGCCATAGACCTCGTCACCGGCCTTGAAGCGCGTCACGCCCACGCCCACCGCCTCCACCACGCCGGCCAGTTCGGTGCCCAGCACCGCCGGCAGCGCCGGGTCGGCGTAGGGCGCACGGCCGGTGCGGATCTTGTAGTCGATGGGGTTCACCCCGCTGGCCTTGATGCGCACCAGCACCTGGCCTTCGCCGGCGACCGGGCGAGCGATCTCCTGCTGGGTGAAGCGGCCGCTCTGGTAATCCTCGAGTACGAGGGCGCGCATGGTGACGGGGTTCGACATGGGATTCACTCCTTGGCAATCAGCTTCGCCGGGGCCTGGCCCGGCATCCGGCGCCCACTATAGAGCCGCCGCGAGGGCGAGGAAACAGGGACGCTGCCGCACCAGGCGTCAGCGCAACGGCAAGCATCGACACCGCTGATACTGACCATCAGCCCCTTTCAATTCTCCGATTGCCAGCGGACCGGCAAGATTCGCTCATCGGCCTTGTGCCCCATGAACCGAGACGACCGCCATGACCGCTCACTCGAAATTCGTCGACAGCAGCTACCTGGTCACCCACGTGACCCTGGATGAGTTCCACCTGCACTTCGAGACCGAAGTCGCCATCTGCCAGGAAGACGGCACCTTCGAGATGCTCCAGGCCCCGACGCCCATCGCCGAACGCCGCGCCCTGCGCCAGCTGATCCGCAACCAGGCCGCCTGATAACGGCGGCCCGGTCGCGCCGCCTCAGGCCTTGACCTGGGCGGGGAACGGCAGGGTCCGCAGGCGCACACCTACAGCCGCGTGCAGGGCATTGGCCAACGCCGGTGCCAGGGGCGGCACACCGGGCTCACCCACGCCCGTGGGCTGCTCGGTGGACGGCAAGATGTGCACCTCCACCGCCGGCATTTCGTTCATCCGCAGCACCTGGAAGTCGTGGAAGTTGGATTGCTCCACGGCACCATCCTTCAGCGTCACAGCACTGTGCAGCGCCGCCGCCAGGCCGAAGCCGATGCCGCCCTCCATCTGCGCACGGATCACGTCGGGGTTGATCGGCACGCCGCAATCCACGGCGCAGACCACACGATCCACCTTGTAGCTGCCGTCGGCCTTCACCGTCACTTCCACCACCTGGGCCACGTAGCTGCCGAAGGACTCGTGTACGGCAATACCACGGCCGCGCTTCTCGCCCTCCCCGCCGGCCTTGAGCGGCTGCTTCCAGCCGGCCTTGTCGGCCACCAGCTCCAGCACGCCCCGGTGGCGCGGGTGTTTCTCCAGCAGCGCGTGGCGGTAGTCGTAGGGGTCCTTGCCGGCCGTGGTGGCGGCTTCGTCGATCAGCACTTCGGCGGCGAAGCCGGTGTGGGTGTGGCCCACCGAGCGCCACCATTGCACCGGCACCAGGATGTCATCAGGGGTGGCCAGCTCCACCTGCAGGTTGGGCACGGCGTAGGAAAGGTTCGCCAGCCCTTCTACCGAGGTGTTGTCGATGCCGTCCTTGACCAGGAAGGCTTCCATGCCGGTGCCCTTGACGATGGATTGACCGACGATGCGGTGGTGCCAGGCCAGCAGCTTGCCCTCGGCGTCCAGCGCCAGGCGCGCACGGTGCAGGTAGGCCGGGCGGTAGTAGCCGCCACGGGTGTCGTCTTCGCGGGTCCAGACCAGTTTCACCGGCGCCTTGATGCCCTGGTCCCGTGCGGCCTTGGCCACGGCCACGGCTTCCAGCGGGTAGTCCGACACCGGGTTGGCGCGGCGGCCGAAACTGCCACCGGCGTAGAGCTGGGTGATGGCGACCTTGTCCACCGGGATGCCCAGGTACTTGGCCACGGCCACCTGATCGCCGGTCTGCCACTGCTCGCCGTTCCAGATCTCGCAGGCGCCGTCGCCGAGCTTGACCAGGCAGTTCATCGGCTCCATCGCTGCGTGGGCCAGGTAGGGGAATTCGAACTCCGCCTCGATCAGCTTCGCCGGCTTGGCCAGCGCGGCGTCCACATCGCCGGTGCGCGTGGCCATCAGCCCGGGCTTGCCGGCGCTCTCGCGGTACTTGGCGAAGATCTCGGTGCTGCCCAGCTTGAAGGCCTTGCTCTCGTCCCATTCGATGACCAGCGCATCGCGGCCCTGGCGCGCGGCCCAGGTGTTCTTCGCCAACACGGCGACCCCGGCGCGGCCATGGGGCAGGTCACGGAATTCGACCACGCCCACCACGTTGGCGATGGCCTTGGCCTTGCTCGCGTCCACCTTCCCGGGCACGCCACCGAAGCGCGGCGGGTAGGCGACCACGGCCACCAGCATGTCCGGCAGCTTGAAGTCCTGGGTGAACACGGCGGTGCCGTTGGTCTTGTCGTGGCTGTCCTTGCGCTTGGCGGTCAGTTGGCCGATGAGCTTGAAGTCCTTCGGTTGCTTGAGCTTCACCTCGGTGGGCACCGCTTCCTGCGCGGCCGCCTCGGCCAGGTCGCCGAAGCCCGCCTTGTTGCCGGAGGCGGCATGGGCGACCACGCCCTCGCTGACAGTGATGGCCTCGGCCGGCACCTTCCATTGCTTCGCGGCGGCGGCCACCAGCATGGCCCGGGCGCTGGCCCCGGCCTTGCGCATCTGCTCGAAGGAGTTGGCCATGGCGCTGCTGCCACCGGTGCCCTGCAGGGTGCCGAAGGCCAGGTTGTTGTAGACGGCAGCGTTGGCCGGCGCGCCTTCGACCACCACGCGGCTCCAGTCGGCGTCCAGTTCCTCGGCCACCAGGGTGGCGAGGCCGGTGTAGGCGCCCTGGCCCATTTCCACGTGCTTGGCGACCACGGTCACGGTGCCGTCGCGGGCGATGCGCACGAAGGCGTTGGGTTCGAAGCGCGCGTCGGCGGCGAACATCTCGGCGGCGTCCAGCAGCGGCGCGAAGAGCACGCCCAGGGCCAGCCCGCCGCTGCCCTGGAGGAAGGTGCGGCGGCTGATGTTGAGGATGCCGTTGCCCGGCGCGGTCTGGGTTTCGATCTTGCCCATGTCGGTGCTCCTCAGGCCAGTTGGCCGGCTGCTTCGTGGATGGCCGCGCGGATGCGCACGTAGGTGGCGCAGCGGCAGATATTGCCGCTCATGGCCGCATCGATATCGGCATCGCTGGGTTTGCGGTTGCCCGCCAGCAGCGCGGTGGCCGCCATGATCTGCCCCGACTGGCAGTAGCCGCACTGGACCACGTCGAGCTTGCGCCAGGCCTCCTGCACCACCTTGCCCACCGCGTCATCGCCCACCGCCTCGATGGTGGTGATCTTCTTGCCCACCAGCATCGACACCGGGGTGATGCAGGCCCGCGTCGGCTGCCCGTCCACGTGCACGGTGCAGGCCCCGCACAGGGCCATGCCGCAACCGTACTTGGTGCCGGTCATTTCGGCGACGTCGCGCAATGCCCAGAGCAACGGCATATCGGGGGCGATATCGAGTTCCTTGTCTTGGCCATTCAGGTTCAGGGTGATCATCGGCTTCTCCACCTCTACGGGTATGGATTCATGGTTCACCGGCCACGGGAGGGCCGGTTCAGGGCACGGTTGTTTCAGGGTAGAAGCTCCCTGGCCGTCCCAGCGTCGTTGCGGCGGCGGGACGACCAGCGGAGCGGTATCAGGCGCTCTGGCGCAGGCGCGCGATGTCGCGCTGCGGCGGCTCGCCGAACAGGCGGCTGTATTCGCGGCTGAATTGCGAGGGGCTCTCGTAGCCCACACGGCTGCCGGCGGTGGCGGCGTCCAGCGCCTCGGCGAGCATCAAGCGGCGCGCCTCCTGCAGGCGCAGCTGCTTCTGGAACTGCAGCGGGCTCATGGCGGTGACCGACTTGAAGTGGTGGTGCAGCGCCGAGGTGCTCATGTTCACCTCGCCGGCCAGGGAGCCGATCTGCAGCGGCCGGTGGTAGTTGTTCTTCAGCCAGCTCACGGCCTTGGCGATGCGCTGGGTGTGGCTGCCGACGCAGGCGATCTGGCGCAGCTGCGCGCTGCGCTCGCCCAGCAGCAGGCGGTAGAGGATTTCGCGTTCCACCAGGGGCGCCAGCACGGCGATGTCGTCGGGGGTGTCGAGCAGGCTCACCAGGCGGATCACCGCGTCCTGCAGGGGCTCGTCCAGGCTGCACACCGAGATGCCGCGCGCGGAGCTGGTCACCGCCGGCGGCCTGTCCATTTCCAGCAGCAGCTCGCTGATGCGCGCCGGGTCCAGGTCCAGGCGCATGCTGAGGAAGGGCACTTCGGGGGTGGCGTCCAGCACCTGGCCGATCACCGGCAGGTCGAGGGACACGATCAGGTACTGGGACTGGCCGTAGATGTAGGTCTCGTCATTGAGCATCGCCTGCTTGCAGCCCTGCACGACGATGCCCAGGGCGGGCTCGTAGAGGCAGTGGATGGGCTCGGTGGCAGCGGTGGCGCGGAACAGCGACAGGCGTGGGATGGGCGTGTGGTTGACGCCCTCTTCCCGGGCGAATCGTTCAATCAGGCGCGCGAGCCTGGCTTGCGGCCCCAGGGGTGCGCTGCGCCCCTGTTCTTCGAGGGTTGCGGGTGTGGTCATGGTTTCAGCCCCTCCGGATCAGGCGACAACTCTACTTGCGCGCGCGGGGCGCGTCTTGGGCGGGAAACCACTTAGGCAGGATCAGGCAAGAATCCTGCAGAATCCTGCTACCGAAGCGGCAACCCGGCATCACACACTGGCGCCCCTTCGAGCCTGGCCGATTCCGTGCGTCGATGAACGCCGTTGCGACGATCGGCACCCGGCCGGCGAAAACGAAAACCGGCGCACATGGCGCCGGATTCGGTGAAGCCCATTGCAACGCGGGTCAATCGGCGACGTGGATCACCACGCGGCCACCGGCCGGGCAGGTTTCCATGTAGCGGCTCGCTTCGACGAAGTCGGCGAACTCGAAGACCCGGTCGATGACCGGCTTGAGCAAACGGTCGCCGGTCATCTGGTTGATATGCGCGAGGGCTCGCTGCACGGCCGCGTCATCACGCTCCAGGCCGGTTTCCGGGTCACCGGTGAAATCCATCACGCAGTGGCGGAAGAACTGCAGGTGCTTCTTGAAGGCCGCGCAGGCCGGGAAGGCTGCATCGTTGCCACCGTTGATGCCATAGAGGATCAGCTTGCCGCGCGGGGACGCGACATCGCCCAGCAGCTTCATCTGCGGGCCGGCGCATTGGTCCAGCACCACTTCCACGCCCTTGCCGGCGGTGAAGCGCTCGACTTCCAGGACCAGGTCCTGCTCCTCGGTGACGATGACCTTGTCGGCGCCCAGCTCTTTAAGGAAGGGACGGCTTTCCGGGAAGCTGGTGGAGGCGATGACGATCGCACCCAGTGCCTTGGCCAGCTGCACCGACTGCGGCGCCAGGCAATGGCCGGCCTCGGTGATCAGCACATGCTGGCCGGGCTTGACCTTGGCCAGTTCGACCAGGGCGAAGTAACCCAGCAGCAGCGGCGTGTAGTGCACGGCGGCTTCGACCGGGGTCAGCACCTCGGGATAGCGGGTCAGGGCACGGCGCGGCATCAATACGATGTCGCCCCAGGCCGGATAGGTATTCGGGGTGGCGGACGGGAAGCTGGCCACGGCCATGCCGGGCTGCAGGTCATCGACACCTTCGCCAACGGCCTCTACCACGCCGGCCAGCTCGAAGCCGAGCCCGGCAGGCAGACGGGCCTGTTCGGAAGCCAGATTCTGCCGCCAGAGCACGTCTTTCCAACTGACGCCCAGCGCCTGGGTGCGCACCAGAACTTCGCCGAACCCCGGTTTTGGGGTGGGCAGCTCTTCCAGCTTGAGCACATCGGCCTCGCCGAATTGATGAAAACGGATCATGCGGGACATCACACACCTCGCCTGTGACTCTGTCATGGCCATGGACTCTATCCGGGCTTTATCCCTAAAACCACCCGCGCGCATCAATAGTTGTCATAAACACGGATGATGTGAGCCTTGACGACCGCGCTGCAGAGCCTCATTTTTCACACACTCATTTCGGAAGTAGCCCTGCATGAACAGGAACGACCTACGTAGAGTTGACCTCAATCTACTGATCGTGTTCGAGACGCTCATGCATGAGCGCAGCGTGACACGGGCGGCGGAGAAGCTCTTCCTCGGCCAGCCCGCCATCAGTGCCGCCCTGGCGCGGCTGCGTACCCTTTTCGACGACCCGCTGTTCGTGCGCACCGGCCGCAGCATGGAGCCTTCGGCGCGGGCGGTGGAAATCTTCGCCCTGCTCTCCCCGGCGCTGGACTCCATCTCCACCGCCGTCAGCCGTGCCGCCGACTTCGACCCGGCCACCAGCAACGCGGTATTCCGCATCGGCCTGTCCGATGACGTCGAGTTCGGCCTGCTGCCCGCCCTGCTCCGCCGCCTGCGCGCCGAGGCACCCGGCGTGGTGCTGGTGGTGCGCCGCACCAACTACCTGCTGATGCCCAACCTGCTGGCGTCCGGCGAAATCTCCGTGGGCGTCAGCTACACCGACGAGCTGCCGGCCAACGCCAAGCGCAAGACCATCCGCCGCTCCAAGTCCAAGCTGCTGCGCGCCGACGCGATACCCGGCGCGCTGAGCCTGGAGGATTACTGCGAACGCCCCCACGCCTTGGTGTCCTACGCGGGCGACCTCTCCGGCTTCGTTGACGAGGAACTGGAAAAGCTCGGCCGCAAGCGCCGCGTGGTGCTGGCCGTGCCCCAGTTCAACGGCCTTGGCGCGCTGCTCGCCGGCACCGACATCGTCGCCGTGGTGCCCGACTACACCGCCGCCGCCCTCACCGCCGCCGGCGGCCTGCGCGCGGAAGACCCGCCCTACGGCGGCCGTTCCTTCGAGCTGTCCATGGCCTGGCGCGGCGCCCAGGACAACGACCCGGCAGAACGCTGGCTGCGTTCGCGCATCCAGATGTACTGCGGTGACCCGGATAGCCTCGAGTAATCCACCCACGCACCGCCCAGCAGTGTTTGCTGCACAAAAGCTTCGCGAGCAGAGCTCGCTCCTACGGGTGCCCCCGTGCCTACAGGTGCGGTCCTGTTGGGGGCACGACTGTAGGGTGGGCTTCAGCCCACCGAATATTCACGGCACGGCGCTTCGCGAGCAGAGCTCGCTCCTACGAATGAGCGCCGGCCCGAATCGATGAAAAGCAACAGCCATTCGCTTCTATCGATAGAACCGCCCCGATTCGCCGTTGCAAGCAATCCCGTGAATGCCCTGAAACCATGCGGGGAGCCGCCAAAAGCCCCATTCCAGGGCGGTTTCGCAGGGCTAGCCACCTACTATCAATGGAAAAAAGTGATTTATCACTGACGGTGATATTTATCTTCGTGGCGTTCGATTCGTCCGCGAACGAGCCAGCCAGCAGACTCCGCCCCATCTACAAATCCAAATGGCGGAGCTACACATGGAACAGTCCACTCAATCCACCTGGCGTACCGGCCTCACCCTCGCATCCCTGCTGGTGCTGGTGGCGTGCGGTAAGGCCCCGGAAGCCACGCTTGCACCCGCTGCCGCCAAGGTCAGCGTGGCCGAGGTGCTGCAACAGCCGATCAACGAATGGGACGAATTCACCGGCCGCCTCGAAGCGCCTGAATCCGTCGAGATCCGTCCGCGCGTCTCCGGTTACATCGATCACGTGTCCTTCCGCGAAGGCAGCCTGATCAAGAAAGGCGACCTGCTGTTCCAGATCGACCCGCGCCCCTTCCAGGCCGAAGTGAAACGCCTCGAAGCCCAGCTGCAACAGGCCCGTGCCAGCCAGACCCGCGCCCTCAACGAGGCCCGTCGCGGTGATCGTCTGCGCCAGAGCAACGCCATCTCCGCCGAGCTGGCCGATGCCCGCAGCAGCGCCGCCCAGGAAGCCCAGGCCGCTGTCGCCGCCACCCAGGCCGAGCTGGACAACGCCAAGCTCAACCTCAGCTTCACCCGCGTCACCTCGCCCATCGATGGCCGTGTCAGCCGTGCCGAAATCACCGAAGGCAACCTGGTCAACGCTGGCCAGTCGCTGCTCACCTCCGTGGTCTCCACCGACAAGGTCTACGCCTACTTCGATGCCGACGAACGCGTCTTCCTCAAGTACGTCGAACTGGCCCGCAAGGCCGGCGGCGACGCCCGTGGCGCCAGCCCCGTGTACCTGGGCCTGACCAGCGAGACCGGCAACCCGCACCTGGGCCAGCTGGACTTCCTCGACAACCAGGTCAACCCACGCACCGGCACCATCCGTGGCCGCGCCGTGTTCGACAACAAGGACGGCCGCTTCACCCCCGGCCTCTATGCCCGCATCAAGCTGGTCGGCAGCGACACCTACCCCGCCGCGCTGATCAAGGACGATGCCATCGGCACCGACCTGGGCAAGAAGTTCGTCCTGGTCCTGGGCGAGAACAACACCGTGGCCTACCGCTCCATCGAGCTCGGCCCGAAGGTCCAGGGGCTGCGCATCATCCGCACCGGCCTGGCCAAGGGCGAGAAGATCGTGGTCAACGGCCTGCAGCACACCATGCCCGGCGCCACCGTCGACCCGCAGTCCGTGCCCATGGCCGACGAGAACACCCTCGCCGAGCTGGCCCGCCTGCGCCAGAGCGTGGAAGGCCGTGACGCACCGCGTGTCGCCGAACAGAACGCCAAACCTGCCGTCGCTCCGCGCGGTTGAGGTAGTACGACATGAATTTTTCCCAGTTCTTCATCCTGCGGCCGATCTTCGCCGCCGTGCTGTCGCTGCTGATCCTGATCGGCGGCGCCATCTCGCTGTTCCAGCTGCCCATCAGCGAATACCCCGAAGTGGTTCCGCCCACCGTGGTCGTGCGCGCCAACTTCCCCGGCGCCAACCCCAAGGTGATCGGTGAGACCGTGGCCTCGCCCCTGGAGCAGGCCATCGTCGGCGTGGAAGGCATGCTCTACATGTCGTCCCAGTCCACCAACGACGGCAAGCTGACCCTGACCATCACCTTCGCCCTGGGTACCGACCTGGACAACGCCCAGGTGCAGGTGCAGAACCGCGTCACCCGGACCATGCCCACCCTGCCCACCGAAGTGCAGCGGCTTGGCGTGACCGTGGACAAGGCCTCCCCGGACCTGACCATGGTGGTGCACCTGACCTCGCCGGATAACCGCTACGACATGCTCTACCTGTCCAACTACGCCGCGCTCAACGTGAAGGACGAGCTGGCGCGCCTGGACGGTGTGGGCGACGTACAGCTGTTCGGCATGGGCAACTACTCCCTGCGCGTCTGGCTGGACCCGAACAAGGTGGCCTCGCGCAACCTCACCGCCACAGACGTGGTCAACGCCATCCGCGAGCAGAACCGCCAGGTGGCGGCCGGTGCCCTGGGTGCGCCGCCGTCCGATGCGGGCAACAGCTTCCAGCTCTCGATCAACACCCAGGGCCGCCTGGTCACCGAGGAAGAGTTCGAGAACATCATCATCCGTGCCGGCGACGACGGCGAAATCACCCGCCTGCGTGACGTGGCGCGCATCGAACTGGGCTCCAGCCAGTACGCCCTGCGCTCGCTGCTGAACAACCAGCCGGCCGTGGCCATCCCGGTGTTCCAGCGCCCCGGCTCCAACGCCATCGAGATCTCCGACTCCGTGCGGGGCCGCATGGCCGAGCTGAAGAAGAGCTTCCCCCAGGGCATGGACTACGAAATCGTCTATGACCCGACCATCTTCGTGCGCGGCTCCATCGAGGCGGTGGTCCACACCCTGCTCGAAGCCATCGTGCTCGTGGTCCTGGTGGTGATCCTGTTCCTGCAGACCTGGCGCGCCTCGATCATCCCGCTGGTGGCCGTACCGGTCTCGCTGATCGGCACCTTCGCGGTCATGCACCTGTTCGGCTTCTCCCTCAACGCCCTGTCGCTGTTCGGCCTGGTGCTGGCCATCGGCATCGTGGTGGACGACGCCATCGTGGTGGTGGAGAACGTCGAGCGGAACATCGGCCTCGGCAAGTCACCGGTGGACGCCACCCGCCAGGCCATGAAGGAAGTGACCGGCCCCATCGTCGCCACCGCCCTCGTGCTCTGCGCCGTGTTCGTGCCCACCGCCTTCATCTCCGGCCTCACCGGGCAGTTCTACCAGCAGTTCGCGCTGACCATCGCCATCTCCACGGTGATCTCGGCCTTCAACTCGCTGACCCTGTCGCCGGCGCTGGCCGCCGTGCTGCTGAAGGACCACCACGCGCCCAAGGACCGCTTCTCGCGCATCCTCGACAAGCTCTTCGGTGGCTGGCTGTTCGGCCCGTTCAACCGCGTCTTCGAGCGTGCCGGCAACGGCTACGTCGGCACCGTACGCCGCGTGCTGCGTGGCAGCTCGGTGGCCCTGCTGGTCTACGGCGGCATCCTGGTGCTCGGCTACCTGGGCTTCTCCAGCACCCCGGCCGGCTTCGTACCGCAACAGGACAAGCAATACCTGGTGGCCTTCGCCCAACTGCCCGACGCCGCGACCCTGGATCGCACCGAAGCGGTGATCAAGCGCATGTCCGAGATCGCCTCCAAGCACCCGGGCGTGGAAAACACCGTGGCCTTCCCCGGCCTGTCCATCAACGGCTTCACTAACAGCCCCAACAGCGGCATCGTGTTCACCCCGCTCAAGCCCTTCGATGAGCGCAAGGACCCGTCCATGTCCGCCGGTGCCATCGCCGCCGAGCTGAACAAGGAGTTCGCCGGTATCCAGGACGCCTACATCGCCATCTTCCCGCCGCCGCCCGTACAAGGCCTCGGCACCATCGGCGGCTTCCGCCTACAGGTGGAGGATCGCGGCAACCTGGGCTACGAGGAGCTGTACAAGCAGACCCAGAACATCATCAACAAGGCGCGCCAGCTCCCCGAGCTGAACCCCATGTCGGTGTTCACCAGCTACCAGGTCAACGTCCCGCAGGTGGATGCCAACATCGACCGCGAAAAGGCCAAGACCCACGGCGTCGCCATCAGCGACATCTTCGACACCATGCAGGTCTACCTCGGCTCGCTGTATGCGAACGACTTCAACCGCTTCGGCCGTACCTACCAGGTCAACGTCCAGGCCGACCAGCCGTTCCGCCTCGAACCCGAGCAGATCGGCCAGCTGAAGGTGCGCAACAACCGTGGCGAGATGATCCCGCTGTCCACCTTCGTCAAGGTCGACAACGCCTCCGGCCCCGACCGCGTGATGCACTACAACGGCTTCATCACCGCCGAGATCAACGGCGCCGCCGCCCCGGGCTACAGCTCCGGCCAGGCCGAGGAAGCGATCGCCAAGCTGCTCAAGGAAGAACTGCCCAACGGCATGACCTACGAATGGACGGACCTGACCTACCAGCAGATCCTCGCCGGCAACACCGCGATCTTCATCTTCCCGCTCTGCGTACTGCTGGCCTTCCTGGTGCTGGCCGCCCAGTACGAAAGCTGGAGCCTGCCGCTGGCGGTGATCCTGATCGTGCCGACCGTGCTGTTCTCGGCCATCGTCGGGGTGATGCTCGCCGGTAGCGACAACAACATCTTCACCCAGATCGGCTTGATCGTCCTGGTGGGCCTGGCGTGCAAGAACGCCATCCTCATCGTCGAATTCGCCAAGGAGAAACAGGAAGAAGGCCTCGACCGCCTGGCCGCGGTACTGGAAGCCTGCCGCCTGCGTCTGCGCCCGATCCTGATGACCTCCATCGCCTTCATCATGGGCGTGGTACCCCTGGTGCTCTCCTCCGGCGCCGGCGCCGAAATGCGCCACGCCATGGGTGTAGCGGTGTTCAGCGGGATGATCGGCGTGACCTTCTTCGGCCTGCTGCTGACCCCGGTGTTCTATGTGCTGATCCGCGGCTTCGTCGAGAAAGGCGAAGCCCGCAAGGCGGCCAAGGCCCAGAAACTCAAGGAACTGCACGCATGATCAACAAGGCTTTCGCCCCTGCCCTGCTGGCCCTCGCTTTGAGCGCCTGCGCCGTGGGCCCGGACTACAAGGCCCCCGACAGCGAGCCCGCGCGGCTCGCTGCCGCGGACGCCGGCCACTACGACCGCGCCCGCTTCGAAACCCTCTGGTGGCAACAGTTCGACGACCCGACCCTGAACCAGCTGGTGCAGCAGTCCCTCGAACAGAACCGCGAGCTGCGCGTGGCCTTCGCCCGCCTGCGCGCCGCCCGTGCCATCCGTGACGACGTCGGCAACGACCAGCTGCCGACCATCACCAGCCGCGCCAGTGCCGAAGTCGGCAAGGGCCAGCAGCCCGGCCAGACCGAACAGCGCGTCAACGCCGAGCGCTACGACCTGGGCCTGGACATGGCCTGGGAGCTGGACCTGTTCGGCCGCATCCAGCGCCAGATCGAAGCCAGCGACGCCGAAATCGGCGTCGCCCAGGCCGAGCTGCAACAGCTGCAGGTCAGCCTGATCGCCGAGCTGGTGGACGCCTACGGCAACCTGCGTGGCGCCCAGCTGCGTGAACGCATCGCCCGCGAAAACCTGAAGAACCAGCAGGAATCCCGCGGCCTCACCGAGCAACTGCGTGACGCCGGTGTCGGCAGCGAGCTGGACGTGCTGCGCGCCGACGGCCGCCTGGCCGCCACCGAAGCCACCCTGCCGCAACTGCAGGCCATCGAGGCGCGTTCGCGCAACCGCATCGCCACCCTGCTCGGCCAGCGCCCGGAACAGCTGAGCGTCGATCTTTCGGCCAAGCCGCTGCCGGTGATCGCCAAGGAACTGCCCATCGGCGACCCCGCCGAGCTGCTACGCCGTCGCCCCGACGTCGCCGCCGCCGAACGCCAGCTGGCCGCCGCCACCGCCAATGTCGGCGTGGCCACCGCGGACCTGTTCCCCCGCGTCAGCCTCTCCGGCTTCCTCGGCTTCACCGCCGGGCGCGGCTCGCAGATCGGCTCCTCCGCCGCCCGTGCCTGGGGCGTGGCGCCGACCATCAGCTGGGCCGCCTTCGACCTCGGCAGTGTGCGGGCCCGCCTGCGCGGCGCCGAAGCCGAAGCCGACGGCGCCCTGGCCGGTTACGAGCAGCAGGTGCTGCTGGCCCTGGAAGAGTCCGAGAACGCCTTCAGCGACTACTCCAAGCGCCAGCAACGGCTGATCTCCCTGGTCCGCCAGTCGGAGGCCACCCGCGCCGCCGCCCAGCAGGCCGCCGTGCGCTACCGCGAAGGCACCGTGGACTTCCTCGTGCTTCTGGACGCCGAACGCGAGCGCCTGGCCGCCGAAGACGCCCAGGCCCAGGCCGAAGTGGAGCTCTACAGCGGCATCGTCGCCATCTACAAGGCCCTCGGCGGCGGCTGGCAGCCCCAGGCCTGAACCTCTCCTCCTGGCTCGGCCGCCCCCCGGCCGACCTCTCGCCCCGCGACGGTGCCCCTGTCGCGGGGCTTTTTTTGCCTGAAGGATTCCAGCCGGCGCGCTGCTCCATCGTGGGAGCGAATTCATTCGCGATGGAGCATCCGCCCATTCGCAGCCCGGTGCCGGCGGTAGGTCTTTCGCGGCTGAAGCCGCTCCCACAAGGAAGGCCCCGCAGCGAGGCCGTGCATCGCTGCGTTGGGCCTCGCTACGCTCGGCGCCAACCTACGCACCGTGCCGCTGTAGGTCGGGTGCAACCCGACATGCGCCGTGCGAGGACCTCGCGGGTTTCACCCGCCCTACGAATCCCGTCCAAGGTCCTGGCACGCCCCGTAGGAGCGAGCTCTGCTCGCGAAGCTGTTGCTGAACCCGTGGGAGCGAATTCATTCGCGATGGAGCATCCGACCACTCGCAGCCGAGTGCCGGCGGCGAATCTTTCGCGGCTGAAGCCGCTCCCACAGAGATTGCCCGCAGCGAGGCCGGACATCGTTGCGTTGGGCCTCGCTACGCTCGGCGCCAACCTACGCATCGTGCCGCTGTAGGTCGGGTGCAACCCGACATGTGCCGTACAAGGACCTCGCGGGTTTCACCCGCCCTACGGAGCTGACCGTTGTGTAGGGTGGATGACGCTCTTTTCATCCACCAGGCGATGTATCAACCCCACACCACAGCCCACCAGGTAGGGGCGAATTCATTCGCCCAGCGGTGCGCAGCACCGCCAACCCTCACCGCAACGGCGAGAAACGCGCCGGCAGGCACGCGGTGGAGTGCATGTCGCGCAGCTGCGGGCCGGAGTTTTCCGGCGGCCACACGCCATCGGCCACCGCGCGGGTGCGCACGTCGAGGCGTTGCTCCAGGCTGGCGTAGGGCCAGATGTGCAGGTAGCGCGGGGTGCGACCGTCGGTGGCGTAGAAGGCCGCGTAGACCTGGGAATAGCCCTCGCCGGTGCGCGGGCCGACGGCCTTCTTCCAGCCTTCCAGGGTCGGCGCCAGGCCGGAGGGGATCAGGTCGTACACCCGTAGCTCGTAGAAAGGCCCATGGGCGCCCGGCGCCAGGGGTTCGAGGAAGGGGAACAGCGTGTAGTTTTCCACCTTCATGTCGGTCATGAAGCATTCGATGCCGAAGGCGTCCCGCGCCAGCAGGTAGCGCTCGCGCTCGGCCTGGCGGGCCTGCTCGTCGGTGAAGCCGCGCAGCACGATGACCTGGTTCAACGGGCCGATCTCCGAGGCCCAGCAGCCCATCAGGGTGCAGCCGGGGCCGTTGCTGGCCAGGGTTTCTTCCAGGCGCGCCAGGGCATCGGCCGTGGTGCGCACGCGCAGGGTGAAGGTGATCAGTTCGAACAGGCGCATCGTTACCTCGTGGTCCGTGGTTCATCTAGATATGGCGGCGGGCACTGTGCCCGCCACCCTGCACCGGGGCCGCGAGGGACGTGCTCACGCCTGCCTCAAGGCCCCGTTGAAACGCGGGGCGAGCCCCATCAGGTCGAGCTTGCGGGTGAATTCGCCGAGGCGGCGCAGCTTGTAGGCCTCCACGTCCACGCCCGCGTAGTCATAGAAGCCTTGCCCCTCACGCAAACCGTTGCGGCCCTCGTGCATGTTGTCGGCGATCACCTGGGGCGAGGCGAAACGCGGGTCGATGGCCCCGGCCAGGTAGCGCGAGGCGTAATAGAGGATGTCGCCGCCGCCCCAGTCGATGAACTCCAGCAGGCCCAGCACCGAGAAGCGCAGACCGAAGCCGACGCGGATCGCGGTGTCGATGTCCTCGGCGCTGGCCACGCCCTCTTCCACCATGCGCGCGGCCTCGTTCATCGCCAGGGCCTGGATGCGCGGCACGATGTAGCCCGCCGCCGGGGCGCAGAGCACCGGCACCTTGCCCACCTGGCGCAGCAGCGCCAGCAGGCGCTCGACCACCTCGCCGCGGGTGGTTTCGCTGCGGCTCACCTCCACCAGCGGGATCAGGTAGGCCGGGTTGAGCCAGTGGGCGTTGACGAAGCGCCCGGGGTGGCTGACCAGCCCGGCCAGCTCGGTGACCAGGAAGGTGGAGGTGGTCGAGGCGATGATGCAGTCGCCGCTGCAATGCAGGCTCAGCCAGGCGAAACACTCGCGCTTCACCTCCAGCACCTCGGGCACCGCTTCGAACACCAGCTCGGCGCAGGCCAGGTCGGCCAGCGCCTGCTCGCGGTCGCACAGGCGCACGCGAGCCAAGGCTTCGTCCGCCTGCCCGGGTTCGAGCACGCCGAGGCGCACCAGGGTCTGCAGCTCGCCGGCGAGGCTGGCGCGCACCTTGTCGAAATACTCCCGCTGCTGCTTGTCATCGCGGGCCTTGATGTCGATGAGGGTCACCGGCAGCCCGGCGTGCATGAAGGCCAGGGCGATGCCTTCGCCCATGCGCCCGGCGCCGACCACGGCAATGCGCGCGGCCATCAGTGGATGCCCTCGCGCAGCAGTTCGACCATCTCGGCGCGGCTCAACCCGGCCAGGCCGAGGCGCTCCAGGGTGCGACCCTCGGCATAGAGATCGAAGCCGGCCACCGCCGAGGCGATGCTCAGCAGGCCCTGGGCGACGGGCATGGGCACGCCGGCCCAGCGTCCCACCGAAACCAGGAAGGACAGGCCCAGGCGGGTGTCCTCGAGCATGTAGCGGTGGCGCTGCAGGTCGATGTCCTCGCGCCAGTCGCCGCTGTCGGTGAGCTTGCCGTGGGCACCGCGGCCGTACATCCACTCATCGCCCTCGGTGGTGTTGTAGTGGTCGGCCAGGGGGAAATGCGGCGCCGGATAGCCCAGCGCCTCGCGCAGGGCCATGCGCTCGGCGTCCAGCGCAGTGGTGACGCGGCGAATGGCCGGCTGGGTACCTTCGTTGTGGATGTCCCAGGTCTCGAAGTGCTCCAGGGGGCCGGCGTTCATCATGATCAGCGGCGGGTGGATGATCGGCCCGGCGTTCATCAGCGCACCGCTGAGGCCATCCTCGATGGGCTCGACGCTCGGGTAGGCCTGACGCAGCAGGGCGAAGGCCGGCTCGGCCAGGCGGCTGGGGAACACGCCGGTGGGCAGGCGTGTGGCGTAGCCGCTGATCACCACATTGGCCGCACCGTGCTTGCGGGCCAGGTAGGGCAAGGTGCCGGTCTCGGCGAAGGCCACCTCGGCGCCATTGCCGGCCTCGTGCATGGCCTTGGCGAACAGGTAGCTGCCGAAGGTGCCTGGCGGCAGGAACAGCACCTGGCCGTCGCGCAGCAACGGCGCCATTTCCCGCGCCAGGCTTTCGTGGGTGGTGGACGGCAGCGGCACCACCAGTAGGTCGGCGAAGGCCACGGCTTCGGCCAGGTCGTCGCTCAGGCTGAGGCTGGCGCCCTCGCCGCCCACGGCCACCTGGCGGGTGCCGTGGTAGTCCTTGACGGTCAGGCTGCCGATGGCCGCCAGCTCCTTGAGCGCCGCGCCGTCACGGCGCCACAGGCACACGCGGTGCCCCTTCTCCGCCAGCTCGATGGCTGCCGCGTAGCAACCGTGTCCACCGCCGATAACGCTGATATTCATGGGCCAAGCTCCTCGTTCAAGAGCCTCGATCCTAGGGGCCCGCCCCGCACTCGGCTGCGCGGAATGCGCAACGAGGATTCGGAATGTGCAAGGGATTGCCTACCTCCCTCTGTGGGGGCGAATTCATTCGCCCAAGGGCCTCGCAGCGGCCCGCGTGCCCCCTCCCCGTGCAGGCCCGACATCGATGCCGAGCCATGCTCCGCTGGTGGATGAGAAGAGCGTCATCCACGGCCCGGTGATCGTCGTTGATCTAAAAGGCACGGTGCTGCGGCGCTCTGTGGGAGCGGCTTCAGCCGCGAAAGGCCCATCGCCGGCACAAAAAAACCACGCCGGCATGACCACCGGCGTGGTTAAAAACAGCGGGGAAAATCGGGTGATTCCCCGCCGGGACTACGAACCTCAGGCTTCCAGGGCGCGGACGCGGTCGCGGCGCTCTTCTTCCTTGGGCTTGGCAGCGGCTTGCAGCTGGAAGTCGAAGTCGATCTCGGCGAAGCGGCCTTCGATGCCACGGGCGTCGGCGGCAGCGGCGTCTTCGATGAAGCGCACCTCGGCCACCAGGCCTTCACGGGTGGCGTAGGCGAAGTCGTCCCACAGGTACTGGTCGCCCGAGAGATTGATCTGGGTGGTCAGGTGGCGATGGCCGGGGGCGGAGATGAAGAAGTGGATGTGCGCCGGACGGTTACCGTGGCGGCCCAGGCTGTTGAGCAGCTCCTGGGTGGGGCCGTCCGGCGGGCAGCCGTAGCCGGAGGGCACGATGCTGCGGGCGCGGTAGCGGCCTTCGCTGTCGGTGACGATGCGCCGGCGCAGGTTGAACTCGGACTGGGTGCTGTCGAAGTAGGAATAGGTGCCGTTGGTGTTGGCGTGCCAGACGTCGACCGTGGCGCCGGCCAGCGGCTTGCCGTCGGTGTCCAGCACCTGGCCCTGGAGGAACATCACGGTGCCCGGGTCGGTGCCGTCGTCCATGCGTGCCTCGCCCTCGGACAGCGGCGCACCGGCCACGTAGAGCGGGCCCTCGATGGTGCGCGGGGTGCCGCCGCTGAAGCCGGCGGCTTCGTCCTGGGCGTCCAGCAGCAGGTCGAGGTAGTGCTCGACACCCAGGCCGGCGACCAGCAGGCCGGCCTCCTGGCGGCTGCCCAGGCGGTTGAGGTAATCCACCGCCTTCCAGAATTCCTCGGTGGTCACGTCCAGGTCCTCGATGATCTTCACGGTGTCGAGGAGGATGCGGTTCACCAGCGCCTTCATGCGCGGGCTGCCCTGGTCGTTGGTGAAGCCGCTGGCTTCCTTGAAGAACTGCTGGACGCTATCGGTCTGGGAGAGTTTGACAGTCATGGTTGGAACCTCATCTTGTAGTTATTGGCCGGGCTTAGCTGGGACGGTGCGGCGATCAGCGATCGTCCTGGTGGATCGACGAAGGGTGGCGGCAAAGCCCGTCGACCTCGATCTCCATGTACGGGAACAGCGGCAGCTGCATCAGCGTGTCGTGCAGCTCCTCGACGCTGGCCAGGTCGAACACGCTGTAGTTGGCGTAGTGGCCGGCGATGCGCCACAGGTGGCGCCACTTGCCCTCGCGCTGCAGGCGCTGGGCCAGTTCCTTCTCGTCGGCCTTGAGCTTGGCGGCCTTGTCCGGGTCCATGTCGAGCGGCAGCTTCACGGTCATCTTCACGTGGAACAGCATGGAAGCATCTCCTTCTTCAGGCGAGGGTTCAGGTACGGCGGAAGCGCGCCAGGCGCTCCTCGTCGAGGGTCAGGCCGAGGCCGGGCAGGCGCGGCACGTGCAGCTGGAAGTCCTGGTAATGCGGCGGCTCGGTGACGATCTCCTCGGTCAGCAGCAGCGGGCCGAACAGTTCGGTGTCCCAGGCCAGCTCGGCCAGGGTGATGAAGGCGTGGGCCGAGGCCAGGGTGCCGACGCTGCCTTCGAGCATGGTGCCGCCGTAGAGGCCGATACCGGCCGCCTCGGCGATGGCGGCGGTGCGCAGTACGGCGCGCGGGCCACCGTTCTTGGCAATCTTCAGGGCGAACACCGGGGCGGCGCCTTCGCGAGCCAGGTTGAAGGCGTCCTCGACGCATTCGATGGACTCGTCCGCCATGATCGGTGCCGGGCTGCGCAGGGCGAGGCGCGCCTGGCCGGCGCGGTTGTTGCGCGAGATGGGCTGCTCGATCAGGTCGATGCCGTTGTCGCCCAATACCTGGCAGGCACGCAGGGCCACGGCTTCGTCCCAGTACTGGTTGACGTCGACGCGCACGCTGGCGCGATCGCCCAGGGCCTTCTTGATGGCGATGACGTGGCGCAGGTCCTGGTTCACTTCATTGGCGCCGATCTTCAGCTTGAAGATGCGATGGCGGCGCACCTCCAGCATGTGCTCACCCTCGGCGATGTCGCGGGCGGTGTCGCCGCTGGCCAGGGTCCAGGCCACTTCCAGGCTGTCGCGCACACGGCCACCGAGCAGCTCGCTCACCGGCAGGCCCAGGCGCTTGCCCTGGGCGTCCAGCAGCGCGGTTTCCACCGCCGAGCGGGCGAAGGTGTTGCCCTTCACCACGCGGTCGATGCGCTGCATGGCGGCGTTGATGTTGCTGGCGTCCTGGCCGACCAGCAGCGGCGCGAAGTAGCGGTCGAGGTTGGTCTTGATGCTCTCGGGGCTTTCGTAGCCGTAGGCCAGGCCGCCGATGGTGGTGGCTTCGCCTATCCCCTCGATGCCGTCGGCGCAGCGGATGCGCAGGATCACCAGGGTCTGGTTCTGCATGGTGTGCATCGCCAGCTTGTGCGGGCGGATGGTCGGCAGGTCGACGATGATCGCTTCGAGGGACTCGATCGCGGTAGAAATCATTTCAATACCCATCAGGTTCTATTTTCACTGTTCCGCAGCGTAAATCTGCCAATCCCAGGCTTCCAATATTGAGTTTGTCTGGCACGATACCCACCAGGTATCAAACCAGGCACAGAGAGATTCCCATGGAGCTTCGCCACCTGCGCTACTTCCAGGCCCTTGCCGAAACCCTCAACTTCACCCGCGCCGCCGAGCGGCTGCACATCGCCCAGCCACCCTTGAGCCGGCAGATCCAGCAGCTCGAGGAAGAGCTCGGCGTCACCCTGCTGGAGCGCGGCCGGCCCCTGCGCCTGACCGAGGCCGGGCGCTTCTTCCACGAGCACTCCAGCGCCCTGCTGGAGCAATTGGCCAAGGTCTGCGACAACACCCGGCGCATCGGCCAGGGCGAGAAGACCTGGCTGGGCATCGGCTTCGCCCCCTCGACCCTCTACGGCGTGCTGCCGGAGCTGATCCGCCGCCTGCGCAGCGACGCCGAACTGGAGCTCGGGCTCAACGAAATGACCACCCTGCAGCAGGTGGAGGCGCTCAAGGCCGGGCGCATCGACATCGGCTTCGGCCGCATCCACATCGAGGATCCGGCCATCCACCAGCAGGTGCTGACCCTGGACCCGTTGGTCGCCGCCCTCCCCGCCGGCCACCCGCTGCTGGCCGCCCCGGCGAGCCTGGAAGCCCTGGCCCGCGAGCCCTTCGTGCTCTACCCGGGCAACCCGCGCCCGAGCTACGCCGACCATGTGCTCGCGCTGTTCGCCACCCACGGATTGCAAATCCGTGTCGTGCAGTGGACCAACGAACTGCAGACCGCCATCGGCCTGGTCGCCGCCGGCATCGGCATCACCCTGGTGCCCGCTTCGGTGCAGCTGCAGCACCGCGACGACATCGGCTACACGCGCCTGCTGGAAAGCAACGCCACCTCGCCGATCATCATCAGCCGCCGCGTGGGCGACACCTCCCCGGCATTGGCGGACTGCCTGGCGCTGATCGGGGAGCTGGTGGCGCAGGACGCCTGAACGCACAGGCGCATCGCAATAAAAAAGGCCCGCAAAGGAGTGGCCGGGCCGAGGTGAAAACAAAGGGGTGGGTACAGGACGCGGGCTCATCGCCCGCACGGTCCGTAGGAGCGAGCTCTGCTCGCGAAGCGCCTTCAAGGGGCTCATCACCCATGCTGTGTCGGGGCCGCTCCGCGACCCTTGGCGAATGAATTCGCCCCTACAGATTTGATCCGGCCCGGCAGTGCGCTTCCAGCTTTTGCAGGAAGCGGCAACACCGGGCCGGCCCTTCATGCCCTGCTGCTCAGAACTTGAAGGTGTAGGTGGTGATCAGGCGGTTCTCCTTGTAGTCCGCCCCCGAGGCCGCGCCGTTGCCGTAGCGGGTCTTGACGTCGATGTTGCGCCACTCGAAGCCGACACCCTTGAGCGGGCCGCTCTGCACCACGTAGCTGAGGAAGATGTTGCGCTCGCTCTCGACGTTCTCGTCCAGGGCGTTGTTGCCGCGATCGATGCCGGTGCCGCGCATGTAGCGGGTCATCAGCTTGAGGCCGGGCGCGCCGTAGCTGGCGAAGTCCAGGTCGTAGCGCAGCTGCCAGGAGCTTTCGTTGGGCTTGACGAAGGCCACGGTGGACCAGTTCACCAGGTACGGCTGCGGGGCGTAGCCGTTGAGCGTGGGGAAGGTGCTGTCGCCGAGCATGCGCTGGTAGCCGACGCCGATGGCGTGGGCGCCCTTGCGCAGGGTGGTCATGGCGCCGTAGGAGCGGTTGTCGATGTCGCCGTAGAGCGCCTTGCCGTCTTCCTTGTTGTCGAAGTAGCGCAGGTCGGTCTTCAGACCGAAGCCGCCCCCCAGGTCGGCGTTGTAGGTCAGGCCGCCGTATTGCTGCTCGTAGATGTCCTCCAGCTGACCGTAGAAGTAGGTGGCCGAGAGCGCCGGGCTGAAAGCGTAGGTGGCGCCGCCGAAGTTGAGGCCATCGCTGCGGCGTTTGATGTCCGGGCCGTTGAACAGGTACATCTTCTCCCGGTCGGAGGATTCGCGCCCGCTGATCTCGGTGAAGCGCCCGCCGGTGAGGGTGAGCTTGTCGATCTCGCGGGACTCGACCAGGAAGCCGTGGTAGGTGGTGACCAATTGCCGCGAGTCGTCCATGAAGGCCACCGGCAGCATCGGCCGGTGCTCGCCGATCTTCAGCTCGGTCTTGGAGTACTTGACCTTGGCGGTCAGCGCGGCGCGACCGTAGTCACGCACCTGCTCGCCCTTGCTGTCGTCGTAGGGAATGATGCTGTCCGGGCCACGGCCACCGCCGCCATCCAGGCGATAGGCATATTGCGCGGAAAGATCGAGGCCGAACTGGATGGGGCCTTCGGTGTAACCGGAAATGGCGCGGAAGTCGAAACCCTGGGTCCAACTGCCAATACGCGACTTCGGTGCATCGCTCTGTTTGTAATCACGGTCGATATAGAAGTTGCGCAAGCCGAGGCTCACTTGCCGATCATCGAGAAAGTCCGCCTGGGCGGTAATCGGCGCGAGCGCACCCATCAGGCTCGCGGCAGCAACGCCGCGGGCCAGCCAGCTTTTCTGAAACATGGGATGTTCCTTTAATACATGTGCAAGGCACTAGAGTGGGAGCAGATTAATTGGCAAATCAGCAAACGCAGGCAGTTAATCCGCAGTGTTGTTTTTATGACCACTTACTGCAAAAAGGCGAAACAGACCCATTACCCGAACGTCAGTAACGGGCACCCTCCTTTATTGTTATGTGTTTCATACAGCAGACTTTGCGCGGGAATGACTCGCAAAGTTTCCGGTGATAAACACCGAAACTTTCTACACCGGGACGTTGCTCTTCCCCGGCCTTGAAGCGTTATCAGCAGGCTGCCTTGGAGGCATCGCCGAGGCGGTGATAGGCGCGGTTGAAATACACCAGGCCTTCCTGGTTCTCGCCGTGGCGGATGCCCAGCACCTCGCAGTAGAAGATGGTGTGCGAGCCCACTTCATGGGCCTGGGCGATGCGGCAATCGAAGCTCACCAGGGCCTCGTCCAGCAGCGGCGCGCCGCTTTCCAGGGTGTGCCAGCTGGCGGCAGCGAAGCGCTGGTCGGAGTCCAGCTCGCGGTTGGCGAACACCGCCGAGATGTCCTTCAGCTCGGCGGTCAGCACGTTCACGCCGAGCACGCCGTTGCTCTTGAAATGCACGTTGGAATACGAGGAGCGGTTCATGCACACCAGCAGCGTGGGCGGCTGGTCGGTGACGCTGCACACCGCCGAGGCGGTGAAGCCGAAACGCCCGGCGGTGCCATTGGTGGTGATGACCGAAACGGCGCCGCCCAGCAGCGCCATTGCGTTACGAAATCCCGTGGTATCGACCATGGTAGTGCCCTCCGGTGTTCAGATATCCAGGACCAGCTTCGAGCTCTTGGCGCGCGAGCAACAGACCAGGATCTGGTCGTTGGCGGCCTTCTCGTCGTCGGTCAGGTAGACGTCGCGGTGATCCGGCTCGCCCTCCAGCACATCGCACAGGCAGGTGCCGCAGACGCCCTGCTCGCAGGAAATCTCGATCTTGATGCCCACGCCCGCCAGCGCGTCGAGGATGCTCTGGCCCTCGGCCACCTGCACCGTCTTGCCGCTGCGCGCGGCCACCACTTCGAAGCCCGCGCCGCTGGCGTCGACCTCGACCTGGAAGTACTCGCGGTGGATGTTGGCCTCGGCGTAGCCGGCGCTGCGCGCTTCGCCTATCACCCAGTCCATGAAGCCGGCCGGGCCGCAGACGTAGACGTGCACATCCGCCTGGGGCGCGCCCAGCACGCGGGGCAGGTCGAGTTTCTGTGCCGGCTCGTCGTCGAAATGGGTGCTGACGCGACCGGCGAAGGGCGCGGCGGCCAGCTCGTCGAGGAAGGCGGTGCGGCCACGCGAACGGCCGCAGTAGTGCAGCTCGAAGTCGCTGCCGGCGGCCTGCAGTGCATGGGCCATGGCGATCATCGGGGTGATGCCGATGCCGCCGCCGATCAGGATCGAACGCTTCGCATCGGCGGCCAGCGGGAACAGGTTGCGCGGCGCGCTGATCTCCACCTCGGCCCCTTCCAGCAGGCTGTCGTGCACGCCCAGGGAGCCGCCGCGGGAGGCCGGGTCCTTGAGCACGCCGAGGCGATAGAGGCTGGAGTCGGCGGGGTCGCTGCACAGCGAATACTGACGCACCAGGCCGGGGGCGACGTGGATGTCCACATGGGCGCCGGCTTCGAAGGCGGGAAGCGTCGCGCCGCCGACCGGCAGCAGATCGAGGACGACGACGCCGTCGCCCTGCAACTGGCGCTTGTGCACCACGACCTTGAGGAGTTGTTCTGTCATCTCGGGTTCACCCGCATTGCACGTCATGGAAAGAAGGCGGCCGTTCAGCGGCCGTCGCATCGTTGTTCGGTGTCGCTCAGCGCATGTACAGGCCGCCGTTCACATCCCAGGTGGCACCGGTGGTGAAATAGGCTTCCGGCCGCGTCAGCTGCACGATCAGGTCGCCGAGGAAGTCCGCATCGCCCAGGCGCTTGACCGGGATGTTGGCCAGCAGCCCCTCCATGCGCTCCGGCGGGATCGCCGCGCGCACCGCCGGGGACTCGATGGGCCCCGGGGCGATGGCGTTGACGGTGACGCCGCTGGCCGCCAGCTCCTTGGCGAAGACCTTGGTCAGGGTGACGATGGCGCCCTTGGAGGCCGCGTAATGCGCACCGGTGGCGGTGCCGCCGTTCTGCCCGGCCAGGGACGCCAGGTTGACGATGCGCCCGTAGCCGGCCGCCGCCATGTGCGCACCGAACACCTGGCAACCGACGAACACGCTGCGGGTGTTGAGGCTCAGCACCCGGTCGAACTCCTCGGGGCTGATCTGCATCACAGGCGTGGTCAGGGTCATGGCGGCGTTGTTGACCACCGCATGCAGCGCACCGAAGCGCTCCAGGGTCGCCGCCAGGGCGGCCTCGAAGTCGGCCTTGCTGGCCACGTCCAGTTTCAGCGCCAGGCTGCGCGCACCGCTCGGATCGAGACGGTCAGCAGCGGCCTGGGCACGCTCCAGCGACAGGTCGGTGATCACCACCGAATGCCCGGCGGCGAACAGCCGGCCGGCGATGGCGAAGCCCAAGCCCTGGGCGGCGCCGGTTACCAGTGCGATCTGGGTCATTTCAAGCTCCCCAGGGTCTGTTCATGAGCTCGCGAGCTAGAGCGAGACAAGGAAGAGAGGGCTGAGGGAGCGGAGTCTACGGGCTGTAGATGAGCATCCCGAAGCCCTTGATGACGCCGTATCGCCGACGCGCAGCAGCTCATGGGCAGACCCTCAGAGGATGTAGCCGATACCGGCAAGGGTATCGGTCGAGTTGATGAGTTGGATCAGCTTGCGCTGGATGCGGAAGCCCTCGCCTTCGCGCTGGAGCTCGAAGGTGATGTCGGCGGTGTAGTGCTTGAGCACGTCCTTGCGGAATTCCCGCAGGTTCTGCGCGCAGCGCACGGTGACCACGCCACCCTCCTCGCCCAGCACGCGGAAGCGCGACAGGGCACGCACAGTGCGGGCGCGCGGGCTGGTGGAGATGGACTCGCCACCGATCAGGCGCTTCACCCGCAACTGACGCATGTGGTGGTCGTCGTAGGCGTAGTTGAGGGTGTTCTCGAAATCGGTCTCGTTGGGGTCGATCGGGATGATGTAGGTGCCCTTATCGGCCCAGAGGTCCAGCCAGGCGTCGAACTCGCCGTGGTCGAGCATGTCCGCTTCCTGCCAGATGAAGGCGCTGACGTGGTTGAGCAATTCAAGGTTCATGATCGGTCTCTCAAGTAGTGCGTCGAGCAGCGTAGGAGCGAGCTCTGCTCGCGAAGCTTCTGTGGCACCTATGTTCGCGAGCAGAGCTCGCGCCCACAGGCACGTGCTGTCGGCCCTAGGCCGACATCATCTTTTTCCACTGCTGGTAGGCCGCGCGCATGCCGGTTTCGGCGCTCACGTCGCTGACCAGCCCGTCCTCGCTGGGCTTCTCGCCCGGCAGGCCGCGGTTGAGCATGATCCACAGGTCGCTGCCGGCCTGGGCGCCCTTCTGCACGCGCTCCCAGGCTTCGGAGTCGTCCGGGGTGCCGAAGCCCATGGGGCCCTGGAAGTGCTCGTGCAGGCGCAGGCGGTAGCGGTTGGCCACGGCCGGGCCGCCGTCCATGGTGATCACCGCGTGGTGGATCTCGGTCTCGTTCACCGAGATCGGCTGCAGCACGCGGAAAAAGGCCATGGAGCAGGCAACGTTGGGGAACAGGTTGAGGTTGAAGCCCGAGCCGCCCACGGCACGGACGATACGGCGCACCTGCTGCTCGTCGATGCCTTCGCCGCGCAGCTCCTCGGCCAGGGCCTCGAAGCGCTCGGGGATGGGCTTGTCGAGATCGGCTTCGAGGTCGATCAGGTCGGGGATCATCACCATCACGCTGTGGCCGTTGCCCAGGTCTTCGACATAGCCCGGGCCTTTCACGAAGTCGAAGAGTTCCAGGGTCTGTTCGTCCACCGAGGACAGGAACGACTTGTGCACCAGCGGGAAGTGGTAGGCGTCGGTGGTGTTCTCCAGCTGGATCTTCCAGTTGCCGGGGAAGCGGAAGCGATGCTCGCCAGACACCTTCACGCCGTAGCCGGCGCCCTGCTTCATGAACAGGTCGATCCATTTCTTCGCCGGGCCGAGGAAGTCCACCAGCGGCTCGATGTCGTCCTTGAAGGTGGCGAAGATCATGCCGTTGTACTGCTCGACGCGCAGGCTCACCAGGGGCAGCTCGCCCTTGTCCAGGCAATCGGCGTAGCTCTCCGGGTGCGGCACGCCGCGCAGGCTGCCGTCCAGGCCGTAGCTCCAGCCGTGGTAGGGGCAGACGAAGCTGTTGGCCTTGCCCTTCTTGTGCTCGCAGACGGTGGCGCCACGGTGGCGGCAGCGGTTGAGCAGCACGTGCACGTCCTTCTTGCGGTCACGTACTACGATCACCGGCTGCTTGCCGATATAGGTGCTCTTGTAGCTGCCGTTATCGGGGATCTCGCTGGCGTGGGCGACCCAGATCCAGGTGCTGTAGAACACCTTCTCCAGCTCGTCGTCGAAGATGCGCCCGTCGGTGTAGAGCGAGGTGTGCACGCGGTCGTGCTGCACCAGGTCGGCCGGGGTGGCGGCCAGGTTCACGGTTTCGATCAGGTTGGTCACGATCACTCCTCGTCGGCGCTGGGTGCCGACTTGATTTTTCTCGCCGTGCCCGTAAGTCGGAGCTTCCGGTCGGCGCGATCTTTGTAGGGTGGGCTTCAGCCCACGTCTGGCCCTTCTGTGGTGGGCTGAAGCCCACCCTACGTTTGTTGGTTCTTGCCCGGCACCGGCAGGTGCGCGGCGCTGTTCCAGGTATCCACCGGGCGGCTAAACAGGTTCTCGGTCTGGAAGTGCGCCATGCGCCAGGCGCCCTCCTCCTCGCGGAACTCCACCGTCAGGCGCGCCGCATTGAGGTGCGAGGCGCCGCTGGCGAAGGTGGAGGTCTGCAACATCACCCAGCTGCCGATCGCTACGCCGCCCTCCACGCGGATCAGTTCCGAACAGAGGAAGTGCACGTTCAGGGCGAAGTGCGCCGGCTCCACCATGTAGGTGGCGAACATGGCGGCGATGGCCTCGCGCCCGCGGTAGCCGCCGAAGCTCTTGGCGTACTTGGCGCCCTTGCCCTCCCACAGCGCATCGTGGGTGAACAGCCCGGCCAGCTCGTCGAGCGGGGTGCGGGCGTCCAGCGCGTCGCACAGCACCATGTAGCGGTTCATGCAGGCGCGTATGGCGTTCTCGCTTTCCAGCCGGTGCAGGCGCGCCTCGAGCGCTTCGGTCGACATGGCGGTCACGCGCGCTGGATGATCAGTTCGCGGCCGGTGCGGGCCTCGACCTTGCAATAGCGCCACAGCTTGTAGGGGCCGGTGCCCACGGCGGTGGTGCGGAACAGGTTGCAGGCGGCGTGCACCGTTTCGATGTCCGGCACGTCGGCCAGCAGGTAGGTGGTCCAGGGGTAGCCGGTAGACGGGCCGACCATGCTCTGGTCGTCGTCCATGTTGCCGAACACGGTCACGCCGGGCAGGTCATGGATGCCGTTCCACATGGCGCTGAACGCGGCCCAGACTTCCAGCTGCTCTTCGCGTGGGGCGTCGAAGAAGTTCTGGTTGATTCCCATGCAGAACAACACACGCAGGGCTTTTTTCTCGCTCATCACAATCACCGATCAGTCAGTTGGAATTCACAGGTAGCCGGGCAGCGGCTTGTTGCCGAAGAAGATCGCGCCGGCGTTCTGGTAGGTCATGTCACCCATGAAGGCGTGCTGGGTGATCACCAGGGTGTCGTTGACGAAGCGCGACAGCGGGTTCTCGCGGTACACGCCGCTCATGCCGGAAAGCATCTGCGCGCTGCGCGCCACGTCGGCGGAAACACGGGTCGCGTGGGTCGAGGACAGGCGCAGCAGGTTGGTCTGCTCCACCGACACCGCGTCGCCGGCGAGGATGCTGGCCCAGGCGCTTTCCATCGCCTCGTAGAACCAGGCGCGGGCGGCACGCAGCTCGGCTTCGGCCTTGGCCACCTGCATCTGCGCCAGGGGGCGGTCGGAGAGCGCCGGGGCGCCGGTCACCGAGAAACGGCCGCTGGCCATGCCGCTGAGGTAGTCCAGCGCGGCGCGGGCGACGCCCAGCCCGACCACGGACAGCACCTGGGTGGCGAAGGACAGCGACGGGTAGCGGAACATCGGCTCATCGAGGTTGGCCGGGCCGCCGCGGACGAAGGTCCAGTCCTCGGGCACCACCACGCCGTCGATCACCACGTCGTGGCTGCCGGTGCCGATCAGGCCCACCACGTCCCAGGTTTCCTCGATCTTCACTTTTTCTCGCGGCATCACCGCCAGGCGCGGCAGGCCGAGCATCTCGCCGTTCTTCGGGGCAATGCCGACGCCGATCAGCGAGGCGCCCATGCAGCCGCTGGAGAACTTCCAGCGGCCGTTCACTTCAAGCCCGCCCTCGACGAAGGTGGCCGGTTGCGGCGGGAAGATGCCGCCGGCGAAGACCACGTCCGGGCCGTTGGCGTAGACCTTTTCCAGGGTCGCCAGGGGCAGCGAGGCCAGGTACACCGGGTTCATGCCGAAGCTCGCCACCCAGCCGGCGGAGCCGTCGGCGATGGAGATGTCTTCGATCATCTGGCAGAACTCGATGGGCGAGCGCTCATCGCCACCGAAGCGCTTGGGCACCAGGGCGCGGTACACGCCCAACGCCTTGAAGCGCTCGATGATGTCCTGGGAGATGTATTTCTGCCGGTCGAATTCCTCGCTCCGGGCGCGCTCGCGGATCTCGGCGAGCAGCGCCTGGAACGCGTCGTTGGCGGTGATCGACACGGGGCGCTGGTAGTCCAGCTCGCTTAGCGCAGACATGGTGTGCTCCAGGGTTGGCATGGGGTTAAGGCTCCAGGCGTCGCACCAGTTCGCGGGCGACTGCGCAAAGCAGTTCGTCCGCGCCCTTGGCGGCGATCAGTTGCAGGCCCACCGGCAGCTTCGAGGCACCCACCAGGGGGATGCTCAGTGCCGGGTGGCCGGTGAGATTGAAGGGCCGCACGAAGGCGGTCATGCCGATCACCGCGCGGGTGTCGGCGGCATCCGCCGTCAGCAGCGGGTAGTCGGGCATGGTCGGCATGGCGAGAATCGGGCACTGCGCCAGGGCCGCGTCCACCTCGGCGGTAAAGGCCACGCGGCAGGCTTCGGCTGCGGCCAGCGCCTCGTCGGTGGTGGCGCCGGCGGCTTCCAGGCGGCCGGCGATATCGGCGCCGACCTTGCCGCTGGCCAGCAGGTGCTGGCAGGCGTTCCAGGTCTCGCGGTTGATCACCGTGAGGCCGGCGTCATAGGCGGCGCGCATGCCCGGCAAGGGCAGCGTCTGCAGGGGGAAATCCGCGGCGGCCAGGGCCGCATCGACGGCGAACTGCACCTCGTCCAGCGCCTGCACCGGCACCACGCCGATGCGCACGCCCTCTATAGAGGGCAGCGGGCCGAAGTCGGGGGCGATCAGGCCCATGGCCTCGATCAGCATGTCCATGTCACGGGCGAAGGGGCCCACGCAATCCAGCGACGACTGCGCCGGCATCACCCCGTGGCGGCTCACACGACCGAACGTGGGCTTGAGGCCGAACACGCCGCAGCAAGCAGCGGGGATGCGCACCGAGCCGCCGGTGTCGGTGCCCAGGGAGAAGTCGCAGAGCCCACCGGCCACCGCCGTGGCGGAGCCGCTGGAGGAACCGCCGGGGATGCGCCCGGGGTAAAGCGGGTTGTCCGGCGTGCCGGTCCAGGCATTGATGCCGGTGGTGCCGAAGGCCAGTTCATGGAGGCTGGTCTTGCCGGTGATGCGGCAGCCGCCATCGAGCAGCGCCTGGACCACATCGGCATGGCGGCTGGCGTCGGGCGCCTCTTCCAGCGCACGGCTGGAAGCGCGGGTCGGGTAGCCGGCGATATCGATGGTGTCCTTCACCATCACGGCCCTGCCGGACCCTCCAAGCTGCAGTTTCTCGACGACTGTCGCCATGCCTTCACCTGTATTCGAGTTGTTCGCGCTGTGCGCTTTCAGGGAAGCCTTCTGCCTGCCTGAGCAGGTGAACGCTTAAATCTAAAATCGGAATATTTACGTGAAATGTCAATTGATTTTTGGCAAATAAATCCGTGTGTAGATTCGGTGCATTTCTCTCTGCTTCGCACCCTTTCCGTGCATTTCGGTAACAGGCATAAAAATGGATATTTCACCTATGAATCTTATTTTTATCGTTTATTTTCAATAATTTATATATCTAATGAGAAACACAATCATTCAATAAAGTGTTCCCGCGCCCTGCCCAAAGACCCTGCACAAACCCCTTGGAAAAAGAATTTTCAGCCCCTGAAAACAGGCCAAAAATGCCATCAAAAAACAGGTATTTTTTAGCCTGAAAAATCGAGTTTTTTGGGTCAGGAAATCGGCTTTACAGAAGCCGTATTGATCCAGATCAATGCCTTGTCGCCTGCGGGATCGGAGCGCATCGGCAGCGGTGCGCGAGTGGCCACGGGAACCCCGGCGCCATCCCCTCGCCCAGCCCCCACAGACGACGTGCCGAAACGCCCCCTGTCCGACGGCGCCGCAACGGGGTAACGATTTTTCCTGGCATGCAACCTGCTATCGCCCTACACGCCACTCGGCCCTCCATGGGCTCGACGGCGCCGCCCTGCCCTCGGCAGCGTGCAGCGCACGGGCATCACAACAAGAAGGACCACGGGCCCGCCACGCGGCACCCGTCGGACAACCGCCCCGTATCGCCTTGCAACTCTTCGGAGAAAGTCATGCTCTTCAAGAAAGCTGTGTCCACGTTGCTCCTGAGCGCCGCCTGCGCCTCCCTTGCGCAGGCCGAAGTCAAAGTCGGCGTCATCACCTCCTCCACCGGCCCCATCGCCCTGGTGGGCCTGCCGCAGAAGAACAGCGTGCCGCTGCTGCCGACCCAGGCGGGCGACCAGCAGGTGAAGTACATCGCCCTGGATGACGGCAGCGACCCGACCGCTACGGTCAAGGCGCTGAAGAAGCTGATCAGCGAGGAGAACGTCGACGCCATCATCGGCCCGAGCGGCTCGCCCAACGCCATGGGCGTGATCCAGTTCGCCGCCGAGGCCGGCGTACCGCTGCTGGCGCCGGTGGGCACCGCCGCCGTGGTGCTGCCGATGAACGAGCAGAAGAAATGGGTGTTCAAGACCACCCAGAACGACGACCTGATCGCCAAGGCCCTGGTGGACAACATGGTCGCCAAGGGCGTGAAAACCCTGGGCTTCATCGGCACCGCCGACCCCTATGGCGAGAACTGGTCCAAGGTGATGGGCGCGATGGCCGCCGAGCACGGCATCAAGGTGGTCGCCAACGAGCGCTTCCAGCGCCAGGACACCTCGGTCACCGGGCAGAGCCTCAAGGTGCTCTCCGCGCGCCCCGACGCGGTCCTGGTCGCCGCACCCGGCAGCTCCGCGGTGATGCCGCAG
Organism: Pseudomonas sp. PDM13; assembly: GCF_025685765.1. Classification (NCBI taxonomy): domain Bacteria; kingdom Pseudomonadati; phylum Pseudomonadota; class Gammaproteobacteria; order Pseudomonadales; family Pseudomonadaceae; genus Pseudomonas; species Pseudomonas sp. PDM13. The sequence continues at coordinate 42,835 of NZ_JAOTQU010000031.1, forward strand.
ACCACCCTGTTCGACCAGGGCTACCGCGGGCAGATGTACCAGACCCACGGCGCCGCCCTGCCCGACTTCCTCAAGCTCGGCGGCAAGAAGGTCGAGGGCACCATCCTCGCCGCCAGCCTGATGCTGGTGCTGGACGAGGTGCCGGACAGCCACCCTTCGAAGAAGGTCGCCGCCGACTACATCGCCGCCTACGAGAAGCTCAACGGCAGCAAGCCGGCCACCTTCGGCGCCAACACCTTCGACGCCGGCCTGCTGCTGCAGCACGCCATCCCCACCGCCGCCGCCAAGGCCGCACCGGGCACGCCGGAGTTCCGCGCAGCGCTGCGTGACGCGCTGGAGCAGAGCCACGAGCTGGCCGCCACCCAGGGCGTCTACAACATGACCCCCGAGGACCACAGCGGCTTCGACGAGCGTGGCCGCGAGCTGATCCAGGTGAAGAACGGCAACTGGACGCTGCTGCGCGGCAACTGATCCCGGCACGACCGCATGAACGCGCCGTAGGGTGGGCTTCAGCCCACCGCCCGATGGTGGGCTGAAGCGCCACCCTACCGGCCCGTACGCCCCATACCGCAACAAGAGTTCCCACCATGAATTTCCAGATTGCCATGCTGCTCGGCCAGGACGGCATCACCAACGGCGCGATCTACGCGCTGCTGGCCCTGTCGATCCTGCTGGTCTTCACCGTCACGCGCATCCTGCTGATCCCCCAGGGCGAGTTCGTCACCTATGGCGCGCTGACCATGGCCACCCTGCAGGCCGGCCATCCCACCGCCCTGGTCTGGCTGCTGCTGGGCCTGACCCTGATCGACTGCGCGCTGGACCTGTACGACGCCGCGCGCTCCAGCCACGCCTTCCGCTTTCCCAAGCGCATCCTCGCCAAGCTGACCTACGCCCTGGCCATGGTCGCGGCCATCCGCCTGCTGCCACTGGCCGAGCTGCCCATGGCGGTGCAGGCGCTGCTGACCCTGGCCCTGGTGGTGCCCCTGGGCCCGCAGATCTACCGCCTGGTGTTCCAGCCCATCGCCTCGGCCAGCTCCCTGGTGCTGCTGATCGTCTCCATCGCCGTGCACGTGGCCATGGTCGGCATCGCCCTGCTGCTGTTCGGCCCGGAGGGCGCGCGCACCGAGCCCTTCTCCGAAGCCGGCCTGGAACTGGGCCCGGTGACCTTCAACAGCCAGACGCTGTGGGTGATAGCCGTGTCCCTGGGGCTGATCATCGGCCTGTTCCTGTTCTTCGAACGCAGCCTCTACGGCAAGGCCCTGCGGGCCACGGCGGTGAACCGCATGGGCGCGCGGCTCATGGGCATCTCGCCGACCCTGGCGGGCAAGGCCACCTTCCTCCTGGCCACCTTCATCGGCGCGCTGTCGGGCATCCTCATCGCGCCCATCACCACGCTCTACTTCGACTCCGGCTTCATCATCAGCCTCAAGGGCTTCGTCGGCGCCATCATCGGCGGCCTGGCGAGCTACCCGGTGGCCGCCCTCGGCGCGCTCTCGGTGGGGCTGATCGAAGCCTTCTCGATGTTCTGGGCCAGCACCTACAAAGAGATCATCGTGTTCACCCTGATCATCCCCTTCCTGCTCTGGCGCTCGTTCACCAGCCGTCACGTGGAGGAAGAAGAATGAAACCGCGCCACCTGCTCCTGCTCCTGGTCGCCGTGCTCGGTGTCGCACCGCTGGTGCTGCCGCCCTTCTACGTCACCCTGCTCAACTACATCGGCCTCTACACCCTGGTGGTGCTGGGCCTGGTCCTGCTCACCGGCGTCGGTGGCATGACCAGCTTCGGCCAGGCGGCCTTCGTCGGCCTCGGCGCCTACACCACCGCCTACCTGACCACCGCCGAGCAGCTGCCGGCCTGGCTCGCCTGGGCCAGCGCATCGCCGTGGCTGACGCTGCTGGTGGGTGTGGCCATCACCGCCCTGGTGGCCCTGCTGCTGGGCGCGCTGACGCTCAAGCTCTCGGGCCACTACCTGCCCCTGGGCACCATCGCCTGGGGCCTGTCGCTGTACTACCTGTTCGGCACGGTGGAATCCCTGGGCGGCCACACCGGCGTCAGCGGGTTGCCGTCGATCTCGCTGTTCGGCGTGCTGCTCGACAAGGGCGAGAAGGTCTTCTACCTGATCTGGGTGGTCCTGCTGCTGGCCATGCTGATCACCCAGAACCTGCTGGATTCCCGCGAGGGCCGCGCCATCCGCGCGCTCAAGGGCGGCCAGTTGATGGCCGAGTCCATGGGCGTCGACACCTTCCGCTCCAAGCTGGTGATCTTCCTCATCTCGGCGGTGTTCGCGGCGGTGTCCGGCTGGCTCTATGCGCACACCCAGCGCTTCGTCAACCCGACGCCCTTCGGCCTCAACATGGGCATCGACTACCTGTTCATGGCGCTGATCGGCGGCGTCGGCAGCGTCTGGGGCGCCCTGCTCGGCAGCGGCATCCTCACCCTGCTCAAGCAGTGGCTGCAGGACCTGCTGCCGCACCTGCTGGGCAGCACCGGCAACTACGAGACCATCGTCTTCGGCCTGCTCATCGTGCTGCTGATGCAGCGCGCGCCCGGTGGCCTGTGGCCGCTGCTGGTGCGCCTGGTGCCAGCCCGCCTGCGCACCCGCCACCGCCTGCCGGCGGCCGAGGCCCCGGCTCGTGAGCTGCCGCAGCGGGAACGCCCGGCCCACGGCGAGGTGATCCTCGAAGCGCGCCATGTCACCCGGCGCTTCGGCGGCCTGGTGGCCAACAACGACATGAGCCTGGACGTCCGCGCCGGGGAAATCCTCGCCCTGATCGGCCCCAACGGCGCCGGCAAGAGCACCCTGTTCAACCAGCTCTCCGGCGTCGACACCCCCAGCAGCGGCGACGTGCTGTTCATGGGCAAGCGCATCAACGGCCTGGCCTCGCGCCGCGTGGCCGGCATGGGCATGAGCCGCACCTTCCAGCACGTGAAACTGCTGCCGGGCATGAGCGTGCTGGAGAACGTCGCCATCGGCGCGCACCTGCGCGGCGGCAAGGGTGTGCTGGCCTCGGCCCTGCGCCTGGATCGTGCCGAGGAGGCCGACCTGCTCGCCGAAGCACGCCGCCAACTGGAGCGCGTCGGCCTCGGCGACTACCTGCATGAAGAGGCCGGCAGCCTCGCCCTCGGCCAGCAACGCATCCTCGAGATCGCCCGCGCGCTGTGCGCCGACCCTTGCCTGCTGCTGCTCGACGAGCCCGCCGCCGGCCTGCGCCACAAGGAGAAGGAGGCCCTCGGCCTGCTCCTCAGCCGCCTGCGCAGCGAAGGCATGGCCATCCTCCTGGTGGAGCACGACATGGACTTCGTCATGGGCCTGGTGGACCGCGTGGTGGTGATGGAGTTCGGCCAGCGCATCGCCCAGGGCCTGCCGGAAGAGGTGCAGAAGAACCCGGCCGTGCTGGAAGCCTATCTCGGAGGCGCAGAGTGATGAACATGCAGATCGAACCCCTCAAGCCCATGGAAAACCAGGTGACCGACGCCGTACTGGAGGTCAGCGACCTGTGCGTCGCCTACGGCAAGGTGGAGGCCCTGTCCAACGCCAGCCTGCGGGTTGGCCAGGGGCAGATCGTCACCGTCATCGGCCCCAACGGCGCCGGCAAGACCACCCTGCTCTCGGCCATCATGGGCGTGCTCCGCTCCCGTGGCCGGGTCGAGTTCGACGGCAGCCTGGAAGCGGTACCGGAGGTGGAAGTGCTGGTCTCCCGCGGCCTCGGCCTGGTGCCGGAGAAGCGCGAGCTGTTCACCAGCATGAGCGTGGCCGATAACCTGCTGCTCGGCGCCTTCCAGCGCCACCGCAGGGGCGACCGCAGCCACGCCGCCACCCTGGCCGAGGTCTATGAGCTGTTCCCACGGCTGTGGGAGCGCCGCGACCAGCTGGCCGCCACCCTCTCCGGCGGCGAGCGGCAGATGCTCGCCGTGGGCCGTGCGCTGATGGCCAAGCCCAAGCTGCTGATGCTCGACGAACCCAGCCTGGGCCTGGCGCCGCTGATCACCCGCGAGATCTTCCGCATCATCACCGCGCTGCGCCAGCAAGGGGTGTCCATCCTCCTGGTGGAGCAGAACGCCCGTGCAGCCTTGCGCGTGGCCGACTATGCCTACGTGCTGGAAACCGGGCAGATCGCCATGCAGGGCCCCGCCGCCCAGCTGGCCGACGACCCCCGCGTGATCGAGGCCTACCTGGGCCTCGCCAGCAAGCATCAGGACATGCTTGCCGGTTGACCCGAGCCAGCCCGGCGATCCCGGGCGGGCCACTCGATGGAGCGAACCATGAAGCAACCTCCCCTGCGTATCTGCATCGCCGGTGCCGGCGCCATCGGCTGCACCCTGGCCGCCCGTTTCGCCGCCAGCGACCAGGTGGTCAAGGTGCTGGCCCGGGGCAAGACCCTGGCAGCCATCCGCCGCGACGGCATCCGCCTGCACGACCTCGACGGCCCGCACCAGGTGCGGGTCGACGCCAGCGACGACGCCGCCGAACTGGGGCAGCAGGACCTGGTCTTCCTCTGCACCAAGGCCCCGGCCCTGGCCGCGCTGTTGCCGCAGATCCAGCCCCTGCTGGGCGACGAGACGATGGTGGTGCCGGTGGTCAACGGCGTGCCTTGGTGGTACTTCCACGGCCTGCCGGGGCGCTTCGCCGGGCGCCACGTGGAGGCGGTGGACCCGGACGGCGCGCTCAGCAACGGCCTCGACCTGGCCCGGGTGATCGGCTGCGTGGTGTTCATCACCGCGCAATGCCCGGCGCCGGGGGTGGCCGAGTCGAGCAACCCGCACCTGATGATCGTCGGCGAGCCGGACAACAGCCTGACCCCGCGCCTGGAACGCCTGCGCGCGGTGATCGCCGACGCCGGCATCGAGGCCCGCGCCAGCGAGCGCATCCGCGACCCGCTGTGGACCAAGGTCATCGCCAACCTCACCTCCAACCCCCTGTCGGTGGTCAGCGGCGCCACCCTGGAACAGCTCTACGGCCAGCCCGGCCTGCGCGAGCTGGCCCGCGCCACCCTGCACGAGGCGCTGCTGGTGGCCGCCGGCCATGGCGCGCGGGTGGACATCGACCCGCAGACCTTCCTCGAACTCGGCGCCGGCATGGGCGCCGTGCGCACCTCGATGCTGCAGGACCACGACAAGGGCCAGCCCCTGGAGCTGGCCGCCATCGGCGACGCCGTGCTGGAACTGGCCGAACTGCTCGACCTGCCCATGCCCATCACCCGCCACCTCATCGCCCTGGCGCGCTTTCGCGGCGCCCAGGCCAGCCATTGATTCTCAGGAGCTTTCCATGAACGCCATCGCCACCACCCAGCCCCAGCATTGCAGCGACGAGGAATGGGCCCTGCGCGTGCAGCTCGCCCACTGCTACCACCTGGTGGATTTCCTCGGCTGGACCGAAACCATCTTCAACCACATCTCCGCGCGCCTGCCGGGGCCAGCGCACCACTACCTGGTCAACCCCTTCGGCCTCAACTACCGCGAAGTGACCCCGGCCAACCTGCTCAAGGTGGACCTGAACGGCCACAAGCTGGAGGACTCGCCCTACGACGCCAACCCCGCCGGCTTCGCCCTGCACAGCGCGGTGCACGGCGCCCGCGACGACATCCATTGCCTGATCCACACCCACACCACGCCCATCTCCGCCGTGGTGCAGAAGAAGGCCGGCTTCGGCCACCACGACTTCTACGGCGCCCAGCTGTACGGGCGCATCGGCTACCACACCTTCGAGGGCATCACCCTGTTCGATGACGAGAAGGTACGGATGATCGACAGCCTCGGCGACAAGCACATCCTGGTGCTGCGCAACCACGGCATCGCGGTGGGTGAAAGCAGCATCGCCAAGGCCTTCTTCCTGCTCTGGACGGTGCAGCGCGCGGCGGAGATCCAGTGTGCGGCCGGCGCTCTCGGCGGCGAGGACAACCCGCTGCCGGAAGCCGTCAGCCAGAAATGCGCCGACCTCACCGCCATGCTGATCCGCGAGAGCGGCTTCGCGGTGAAGTTCTTCGACGCCATGGTGCGCAAGATGCAGGCCGAACGCGGCGCGGGCTGGTAAGCATGGGCACCTCGATCGCCGCCCTGCCCGCCTTCGTCGAGCCGCCCATTTCGCGCCTCGACCCGCAAGGCCGCCTGCTGGCCTGCAACGACGCCTACCTGGCGCTCTGCGGTTACCCGCGCGAAGAGCTGCTGAACCAGAGCTTCGAGCTGATCAACCATGCGCAGATGCCCGCCCAGGTCATCGCCCGCATGTGGCAGACGCTGCATGCCGGCACCCCCTGGAGCGGCCCGCTGATGGGGCGCAGCAAGAACGGCGGCAGCTTCTGGAGCCACCTCTACGTGGTGCCGTTGTTCGACGCCGGCAAGCTGGTGGCCCTGGGCACCGTCTACCACCCCATCGACGCCGCCCAGAGCCGTCGCGCCGCCCGCCTCTACAGCCGCCTGCGCCAGGGCCACGGCCCCAGGAGCCTGCCGCAGCGCCTGGGCCGGGCCCTGGCCGAGCAGGGCCTTCTCGGCCTGCTCGGTGCCACCCTGGTCGGCGCCACCCTGGGCGGCCTGGTCGCCCCGCTGCTCGGCCTGGTGCTGCTCGCCCTCCTGCTCGGTGCCGGCCTGCAGCAATGGGCGGGCCGGCGCCGTGAGCTGCACCGCGCCTTGGGCGGCCATGCCCAGGTCTACAGCGATGCGCTGCTGGCGCCGATCTACGGCAACAGCGGCGCCAGCGGCCTGTTCGAGATGGCGCTGAACAGCCAGAAGCTGCGCATGCGCACGGTGATGGCGCGCATCAGCATCAACGGCGAGATCCTCCGCAGCCGCAGCGAGGAGTCGGCGCAACTGGTGGCCAGCGGCGCCGAGCAGCTCGAACGCCAGCTGCAGGAAGCCGAGCAATCGGCAGCGGCCATCCACCAGATGAGCGCCACCATCCAGGAACTCTCGCGCAACCTGCAGGAAGCGGCCGAGGCCACCCAGGAAGTCGACCAGCTGGCCCGCGACGGCGAGCGCCTGGCCGAACAGAGCCAGGGTTCGATGCACGGCATGCGCGACACCGTGGCCGGTATCGATGCGGCGGTGGGCCGCCTGGCGGAATCCATCGAGTCCATCAGCGGCATCGCCACAGTGATCCAGAGCATCGCCGAGCAGACCAACCTGCTGGCCCTCAACGCCGCCATCGAAGCGGCGCGGGCGGGTGAATCGGGGCGTGGCTTCGCCGTGGTCGCCGACGAAGTACGCACCCTCGCCTCGCGCACCCGGGACTCCACCGGGCAGATCCAGCAATCCATCCAGCGCCTGCGTGACGGCAGCGCCGAGGCCCTGGCCGCCGCCCGCCGGGGCGAGCTGGCGGTGCAGCAGTCGGGGCAGGACGTCGAGCAGGTGCGCAAGGCCCTGCAATGCATCTGCGGCGCGGTCGGGCAGATCAGCGGCATGAGCCTGCAGATGGCCTCGGCCATCGAACAGCAGGGGCTGGTGGCCGAGGAAGTGAACCGGCAGATCGCGCAGATCGCCGGGTTGGCCGAATGCAGCGCCGGCCAGGCCCAGCGCAACAGCCAGATCGGCCAGGAGCTGCACCAGCTGGCCAACTCGCAGCTGGACCTGGCGCAGCGTTTTCTCGAGGGCTGAATCGTGCGTGTTGCTTCTGCCCTCTCAAGGGAGAGAAAGCCATGCAGCCATCCGGCGTTTCGCCCGTAGGGTGTGCTGCGCGCACCTGTGCCTCACCGGAAGCACCGAGCGGCGGTGCGCACGGCACACCCTACGGCACGAGGCCAGCTCTCGCACCGTAGCCCGGGAGTTGGCACGAAGGCGTTCCCGGGCTAAAGCCCGGGCTACCCGGCAGGGTTCGAACGGGGAGGCACGGATGCAGGGTGTGTGGCGCCGCTCAACGGCCGCCGCGCAGGGTCTCCGACGGCAGGCAGCCGTACTGGCGGCGGTAGTGGGTGGCGAAGTGGCCGAAGCTGCTGACGCCATGGCGCAGGAGGATGTCGGTAACGCTGTCCTGCGCTCGCGCCTGCTGCAGCGCCTCATGCACCAGCGCCAGGCGGCGGCTGCGCATGTAGTCGGTGGGGGTCTGCTTGAGGAAGTGGGCGAAGCCGTTCTGCAGGGTGCGGATGGAGACCCCGGAAAGCTCGGCCAGGGTGGCCAGGGCGATGGGCTCGTCGAGGTGGCTTTCGATGTAGTCGCGGGCCTTGCGCACATGGAAGGGCATGGGCTGGCGGCGGTCCTCGCGCAGCGCTTCGGAGTAATTGTGCGGCAATTGGGTGAGCAGCACCGAAAGCAGGTAGTCCGACAGCCCGCTGCCCAGGGTCGGCGCCAGGTCCTCGACCATCGGCCCCTGGTGCAGGCGGCAGATGTACTCCAGCGTCTCGCGCACCGCCGCCATCCCCGGGTGCCCCGCCGCCACCTGGATGTCGAACAGCAACGGCTGCTTCAGCGGCCGCTCCAGCAGGCGCTGCAACTGGCGCTCCAGGGCGTCGCGCTCCACCCGCAGGATCAGGTTGCGACACTCCTTGCCGATGCGGATCAGGCTGCGCTCGGAGGGCGAGGAAATGGTCAGGCTGCCCCGGCGCATGGCCGCGCTTTGCGCGCCCAGGGTCACGGTGCCGGTGCCCTGCAGGGTGATGCGGATCAGGTAGTAGCTGGCGATATCGCCGGCATCGATCTCCACCTCCGCGCCGTAGTGCAGGTCGAACAGCGCCGAGCTGCCGAAGAACACGCCATAGAGCGCCGAATGCAGGGCATCCGCACGGGGAAGGTTCATCCGGTGCGGCCACAGGTAGTGGCTGACCTTGTCGCGGACCTCGCCGATGCCGGCGGCGGGGTTCAGCAGGCAATGGCGCTGCAGGAGGGATGCATCGTCGAGCATGGTGGCGGCCCCGTGATCAGTGCGGCACGCCCACTGCATGCACCGCAGAATTAGTGGAAAAGGAAAGCAATTTCCACGCCACGCAAAGCAAATCTGCGCAGCCGGAACAGCGGCTGCGCCTGGCGCATAGAGCCCCGGGGGCCAAGGGCATAAAAAGATAGGGCGGGGCTCGCCGACAGCGGGTTCTGCCAGTTGGCGATGCATGAAAACAACAAAGGGCGCACCAGGGCGAGGCACATCGGTAACGCAGCCGTCACCGAACTACCCCGCCCCCTCCCACGCTGCCGCAGACCTCATCACCACCGCCTCGAGGGGCCGAACCGAATGACCAGCCAGACACCCACCGACCTCACCCGCAAACGCTACGCCTACGAGTGGTACGTGGTCGCCATCTGCATGGTGGCCTACATCTTCTCCTTCGTTGACCGGCAGATCCTCGCGCTGATGATCGAGCCGATCAAACACGACCTGCAGCTCTCCGACACCCAGTTCAGCCTGCTGCACGGGCTGGCCTTCTCGCTGTTCTACGCCTTCATGGGCATGCCCATCGCGCTGCTCGCCGACCGCTTCTCGCGGCCGAAGATCATCGCCATCGGCGTCGCCTTCTGGAGCCTGGCCACCGCCGTGTGCGGGCTGAGCAAGAACTTCACCCAGATGTTCCTCGCCCGCATCGGCGTCGGCATCGGCGAGGCGGCGCTGTCGCCGGCAACCTACTCGATGCTCAGCGACATGTTCCCCCGCGAGAAGCTCGGCCGTGCCGTGGCCATCTACTCCATCGGCTCCTTCATCGGCGGTGGCGTGGCCTTCCTCATCGGCGGCTACGTGATCGACCTGCTGAAGAACCTCGACAGCGTGACCCTGCCCCTGCTGGGCAGCATGCGCCCCTGGCAGGTGACCTTCTTCCTGGTCGGCCTGCCGGGGCTGCTGGTGGCCCTGCTGATCGCCGCCACCGTGCGCGACCCGGCGCGCAAGGGCCTGAAGCTGGATGCTAACGGCCAGGTGCACAAGCCCAGCCTGGGCCAGGCCTTCGCCTTCCTCGGCCGCCACCGGCAGACCTTCACCTGCCACTACCTGGGCTTCTCCTTCTACGCCATGACGCTGTTCTGCATGCTCAGCTGGACCCCGGCCTTCTACATGCGCAGCTTCGGCCTGGCGCCCAGCGAGGCCGGCTACATCCTCGGCCTGATCGTGCTGCTGGCCAACACCAGCGGCGTGCTCTGCGGCGGCTGGCTGATCGACTGGCTGGCCAAGCGCGGCTACAGCGACGCACCGATGCGCGCCGGGGTGATCGGCGCCATCGGCATGGCCCTGCCGGCGGTGCTGTTCACCCAGGTCGGCGAGCTGTGGCTGTCCCTGGCGCTGCTGGTGCCGGCGATGTTCTTCGCCTCCTTCCCCATGCCCGCCTCCACCGCGGCCATGCAGATCCTCCCGCCCAACCAGATGCGCGCCCAGGTCTCGGCGCTGTTCCTGCTCATCTCCAACCTCATCGGCCTGGGCCTCGGCACCACCCTGGTGGCGCTGCTCACCGACCGCCTGTTCCAGTCGCCAGCGCTGGTGGGCCACTCGGTCTCCCTGCTCAATGCCGGCGCCGTGCTGCTCACCCTGGGCCTGCTGATCAAGGGCTGCGGCCACTTCCGCCGCAGCCTGGAGCGTGAAAACCTCAGCTGAACCCTCACCGCCGCCCTGCCCCAACGGACGCGCCGACGCCGCCAGGCGTTGCGCGCCCGCATCCCGCGCCCTGCCGAAGCTGACTTGCATCAAGGCAATGACGACAGCCAGTCGACAGCCCGCGCCCAACCCCCTATAAATCACCCCCACATCTTTGCAACAGCACGCAGTTACCCATGACCACCCCGAAAAAACGCCAAAGCCGCTACAACCCCGCCAGCGACAACTTCAGAAAGGAAGACTTTCCCTTCTACTGGCTGGCACGGGTGCACGGCCGCTACTCCATGGCCATGGAGAAAGCGCTGAAGAAGATCGACATGGACATCCCGCGCTGGCGCATCCTGTTCATCCTCAAGGAGAACGGCGAGTCGAGCATCTCGGAAATCTCCGAACATGCCATCGCCAAGCTCTCCACCGTCACCAAGATCGTCTACCGCATGAAGGCCGACGGCCTGGTGGACACCAACCCCTGCAGCAACGATGGCCGCGTCACCCAGGTCTCCATCACCGAGGCGGGCCGCCGCACCGCCGAACAGATCCAGGTCACCACCGCGCACATCTTCACCAACAGCTTCAAGGACCTCAGCGAAGCGCAGATCACCAAGCTCAACGGCACGCTGGAGAAGATCTTCAACAACCTGCCGGAGGATTGAGGGGCGCGTCCCTCCCGCTCCGCTTGCGATCCACCCCACCCCTGCTGCACAGTCCGCCGACCATTCCGGCAAGCGCCCCCGGGCCGTTGTCTGCCGTCCACCAGGAAGGAGGATCGCTTCAATGGCCAAACGCATACTCTTCGTGCCCTTCATCATGCCCACCGCGGACAGCAACATCCGTGTCGGCCATATCATCCGCTCCGGCCAGCGCGCCGGGCTCGACTACTTCGACAAGAACAACAGCTGGATCACCAGCTACAAGGAGAAGCGGTCCGTGCAGGACGAGGGCGCCTTCCATGACATCGTCCAGCTCTGGTACCACAATCGTCCGACGTACAGCCCGCTGCTCAGGGGGCTTGGCGCGGCCGACCAGATCTACATCCGCGGGCACTCCCTGCCCGACACCGACGGTATCTTCGATAACTGCGAGCTCGGCGAAGGAGGCAGCACCCTGTCCCGTGGCTTCAACTGGGTGGGCGACAAACGCGAGCCGCTGAAGATCAGCTCGGTGGAGGCGAACAACAACGACTCCAAGCACTACGGACTCAAGGCCGAGGTGGTGGCCGAGCGGTTGATCTCCATGGGGCTGCAGGCGACGTTCAGCGGTGTGATCAAGTGCTACAACTGCCACAGCGCGGAAGGCCCCGGCAGCTTCGCCCAGGCCCTGGTGAACGAGCTTTACGACCGCGGCTACAGGAGCTGCACGGTCTATGGCTACCTGGGCGCCCTCAGCTCCATGTACGAGAGCCAGGGCAAGGACAAACCCGAGCACAAGGAAAGCTGGCACGAAAGCAAGACCACCCGTGCCAGCGCCAACCGCCGGAAGATGACCCCCAGCGCACTGGCCGCCAGCTCATCGAGTCCATCCAGCTCGTCGAGCGCATCCAGTTCATCCAGCGCACCGGGCGCCTCCAGCTCCGGGTCGTGAGCACGCACCCCAACGTGATCGAGCGCGCGCAACCTCATCGAACCCAAGGGTGGACCACGCTTCACCGGTCCACCTTCCGTGCTCGCCGGCCACTCCGCAGTGGTGGATGGAAAGAGCGCCATCCACCCTACGCCCCACCGATCACCGAGCTGCAAGGAACCCATGCTGTAGGGGCGAATTCATTCGCCAAGCAGCGTAACGCAGTGCCCCGGCACGGAGCCCCGGTGAACCCGGGCTGAAGCCCGGGCTACGGATCGGCGGAACCCGCTCACTTCACCTTCAGCACCTTGCGCTCCAGCGCCGGGTCGGCGTCGATCTCGGCGTTGGTGAAGGGCAGCTTCTGCCATTGCTGGCGGGCGAAGAGCTCGGTCTGGTCGCTGTGGTGCGGCGAGCCGGCTTCGCTGGACTGGGAGAAGGCCAGCAACCCACGGGCCTGGGGCCCGTTGTCGTCGAAGGTGACCAATTGCAGGTAGCTGGTGCCGCTGACCACTTCCAGGTGGTCGCCCTGCAGTTCGCTCTGCATGGCGTTGTAGACGCCGAAGTGGCCGTCGCCGCCGGGGATGCCGATGGCTCCCGAGCGCTGGATGTCGCCCCAGCGGGCCTGTTCGGGCACGCCGGCCTTGGCCACTTCCTCACCGGCGGCAACCAGCGCCTGGATCACCTTGTCCTTGGCCGCCGGGTTCAGCCCGCGCGGGGTGACGGTCGGGCGTTGCGGGTCGAAGGGCTCGCGCCAGCCGTCCTCGATCTCGGCGAAGCCCTTCATGAAGTGCTGGAAGTGCAGGAAGCCGATGCCGCTGTCGAGGTTGGCCTTGCCGTCCCAGGCGGCCAGGGCCTTGCAGGGCGCGGCCAGGGCGGCGTTGCCCGCCTCGGCCTGGCACAGCTCCAGCAGCCCGGGCAGCAGGTCGGTGGCCAGCGCCACTTCGTTGTCGGTGACCATCGCCTTGAGGAAGTCCGCGCTCAGCGGCGCGTCGCCCTGCAGGCGGCCCAGGGCGAAGCGCGCGCGCGGCGACAGCTCACGCCCTTCGCGGTTGACCAGGGGCGAGTAGCCGGCCAGCGGGCTGTCCGGGTTGCTCAGCCAGGCGCTGTCGTTGGAGTTCTGCACGAAGTCCTCGCGCTGCAGCACCGGCAACTGGGCCGCCGGGGTGATGCCCGGTTGGGCGGCGCTGGCGTCGCGGGTCCATTCGCAGGCGCTGGTATTGCCCTGCAGGGCCGGCAGGCCTTCGGCGGCCAGTTGCGGGATCACGCATTCCGCCAACTGCTTGGGCAGCAGGTGCGGCACCACGGACTGGTTCATGTACAGGGCCTTGCCGCTGGCGTCGGCGGCCAGGGTGTTGACCCAGGGGATGCCCTGGATCTTCGTCACAGCGGCACGCAGGGCGTCGATATCGCGGGCCTGGTTGATCGCATACCACTGCTGCAGCACGCGGGTGTTGCCGAGGTTGGCGTCCTTCAGCGCCCAGGCCTCGCCAGCCGACCACTCCAGCATGCCCGGCCAGTTGAGCAGCGGACCGAAGCGCGACTCGTAGAGGTCGTGGCTGCGCATCGAGAGCTTGCCGGCGGCGTCACGTACCTGCACCTGCAGGCGGGTCTTCTTCAGCGTCTCGGTACGGCCGTCGACGCGGTAGCGGGTCGGGTCCTTGGGGTCGAGTTCCAGGCGGTAGAGGGTGAAGTGCGCGGAGGTGTCGACGGTGTGGGTCCAGGCCAGCTGCTGGCCGAAACCGATGTTGACCACCGGCAGGCCGGGCAGCGCGGCGCCCATCACATCGAGCTTGCCGGGGATGGTCAGGTGCAGCTGCCAGAAGCGCAGTGCGCCGCTCCAGGGGAAGTGCGGGTTGGCCAGGAGCATGCCGCGCCCATCGGCGCTGCGCTTGCTGCCCACGGCCACGGCGTTGCTGCCGCGCTCCAGGCGGAAACCCTCGGTGCGCGCCGCGGTGTAGCCGGAATCCAGCTGCGCCTGCTGGGCACCGGGCGGCGCGGCACCGATCAGCGCTTCGGCGAACTGGCCGGCACCGCCTTCCACCAGCAGGCGACGGGTCAGGCGCACCAGGTCGTCGGCATCGATGGGCCGCAGCCAGCCCTCGCCCAGGCAATGGGTGGTGCGCGCATCGGCCTCCTTCAGGTAGTGGTTGAAGCCGGCGGCGTAGCCGTCCAGCAGCTGGGCGACCTCGCGGGTCTGGGCCTTGCGGAAGGCGGCGACCGACGCCGGCTGGTTGAGCCAGGTGAAGAAGAAGTCGGACGGCAGGTTGTCGAGGTGAGCGGAGGACTGGCCCTCCGTGCCGAACCAGCGGGAGCGCTCGCCACGGGCGGTGACGATCTCCTCAGCCAGTAGGCAGGCGTTGTCGCGGGCATAGGCGTAGCCGATGCCGTAGCCGAGGCCGCGTTCGTCCGCCGCCTGGATATGCGGGACGCCGTGGGCGGTCCAGCGGATAAGCGTTTCTCGCGGCTTGGCGGCCGTATCGGCGGCCAGAACGGCAAAAGCCGGGCACAGCAACAGCGCTGCGACACCGGCAACAAGGCTACGCATGGGCATCGGGGGTTCTCGCAAGGAAGGGTGGAAACCGCGCCGACGGGTGTCGGCGCGGATCAAAGGGATCAGCTGGCGGCGGCCAGCGCCTGGACGACACCGCGCTCGGCACAGGAGCCGGGCTGGATGTGGTCGTAGAGCGAGGCGGCGATCTCGTCGGCGCGGATCGGCAGCACCGACAGCAGGGTGTCGCTGAGACCGTGGCTGGCCTGGCAGAAGCCCTGCATGTAGACGGCCGCCTGGCAGCGTTCGTCGGTGCGGACGCGGTAGTCGCGGCCCACCTCGAAGTCGCCCATCCACTGGGCCAGGGGCTCCAGCAGGTGGCGGTGCACCTGGCGCTCGTAGCCGGTGGCGAGCACCACGGCGTCGTAGCGCTGCACGCTCTGTTCGCCGCTGGCGTTGTTGCGCAGCACCAGTTCGATGCCGTCGGCGCCGGCGGTGGCGCGCTCCACGGTGCTGAGGATGTGGAAGGCGTGGCGCTGGATGCCGGAGACTTTCTGGCGGTAGAAGATGCCGTAGATGCGCTCGATCAGGTCGATGTCCACCACCGAGTAGTTGGTGTTGTGGTACTCGCGGATGAAGCGCTCACGCTCGGCACCGGTCTGATTGAAGATCAGGTCGGTGAACTCGGGGGAGAACACCTCGTTGACGAAGGGGCTGTCGTCCGCCGGTTTCAGCGCCGAGCCGCGCAGCACCATGTCCACCTGCACCGACGGGTAGCTGTCGTTGAGGTCGATGAAGGCCTCTGCCGCGCTCTGCCCACCGCCGATGATGGCGATGCGCATCGGCTTGCCGCCGACGCAGGGCTGCTTGGCGATGCGCTCCAGGTACTGGGAGTGGTGGAAGACCCGGGCGTCGTCCTTGAGGTGGCGGAAGGCCTGGGGAATCCGCGCGGTGCCACCGGCGCTGACCACCACCGAGCGCGTGGCGCGGACGTGGGTCTCGCCACCGGCATCGCGGGAGATCACCCGCAGCGCCTCGACGCGCTGGCCTTCCAGCACCGGTTCGATGGCCAGCACCTCTTCGCCATAGCGGCTCTGCTCGATGAACTGCCCGGCCACCCAGCGCAGGTAGTCGTTGAACTCCATGCGGCACGGATAGAAGGTGCCGAGGTTGATGAAGTCCACCAGGCGACCGTGCTGGTGCAGGTAGTTGACGAAGGAATAGGGGCTGGTGGGGTTGCGCAGGGACACCAGGTCCTTGAGGAAGGAGATCTGCAGCTCGCTCTGGGTCACCAGGGTATTGCCGTGCCAGCGGTAGTCGGCCTGCTTGTCGAGGAACAGGGCATCCAGCGCACCATGCTTGCGGGCACGCTCCTGCAAGGCGATGGCCAGGGCCAGGTTGGAGGGGCCGAAACCAATGCCGATCAGGTCGTGGATAGCGGTGTTCAGGGGCTGAGTCATGTCCAGTGTCCTCTGGAGGTGCGCCCGTCCGGGCGACGGTTGCCGTTCGATGACGGCCCCACTGGCCGCCTGTTGACTAGGAACGAGGACAGGGAAATGAAATTTAGCCGGCGGGCGTTGCACTCACCGGTCGATCAGGCCGCATCCCACTCACGCATGCGCAGGCGGCAGTGTTTCATGGCGTTGACGATGTGCTTCTCCACCAGCGGCTGGGAAATCTCCAGGCGCTCGGCGATCTCGTCATGGGAGAGCCCCTCCAGCTTGCGCAGCAGAAAGGCGTCGCGGCACAGCGTCGGCAGCTCGTCGAGGGCGCGCTGCAACATGCCCAGGCGCTGGCTTTGAGCCAGGGAACGGTGCGGCGACGGGGCGTGGTAGCGCTCCTCCTCGTCCAGCACGTCCAGCGGCTCGTTGCGGCGAATGGCGTTGCGGCGGTGCTCGTCGATCACCAGATTCAGCGCCGTTCGGTAGAGAAACGCGCGGGGCGAATCGATCCGCTCTTGACTCGCGCGTTCCATCACCCGCAAATACGCGTCATGTGCCACATCCGCAGCTGCCTGCCGATCCCCCAGTTTCGCACTGAGGAAACGCACCAACTCGCGATAGTAGATTTCCAAGTCGCTTCCCCGGCGCCTAACGAATGCGGCGCATACACTTGAGCTGGATCAAGACACACCCCTTGGGTGATGCTGGCAGTCTGAAATTATTAAATTTATAATAATTCTCATCAAGATTCATATCTCAGCGTGCCGCTCCACCGTGTGAATACAGAACTCGAATTCAGGCATAACCGGTAATCCTGATGAACAACGCCTCCTCGCAAACCCCAAGCGACCCACTGGTCGAGGTCGCCGCACACTGGTGCATGCGCCTGCACGCGGAGGATTGCACGGACGAGGAGCGCGCCCAGTTCAAGGCCTGGATCGAAGCCGACCCGAGCCATGCCCTCGAATACGCCGAGATGCTGGAGATCTGGGACCTGAGCGAGCACCTGCCGCCGACCCAGCCTTCGCCCCGCCTGCACATTCCCCGCCAGCTCCCGCCGCCACCGCCGACCCTCGCCCAGCTGCCGGTACGCCAGCGCCCGCGCGGCTTCATCCGCCGCCATGCACGCGCCCTGGCCCTGGCCCTGATCGCCGCGCCCCTGGCCGGCTACAGCGGCTGGCTGGCCGGCTGGGTGCCCGACAGCTACCAGCGCTACGAGGCCGAAAGCAGCATCCGCCGCGTCACCCTGCCCGACGGCAGCGACGTGGAGCTGAACCTGGCCACACGCCTGAGCTACGCCAACTTCATCGACCGCCGCCGGGTCAGCCTGGACAGCGGCGAAGCCTACTTCCATGTCAGCCACGACAGTGCCCACCCCTTCGTGGTGCATGCCGGCGAAGGCTCGATCACCGTGACCGGCACCCGCTTCAACGTGTGGAAGTACCAGGACAACATCGTCGTCACCGTCACCGAAGGCTCGGTCAAGGTGCGCAGCGAGCAACGCGGCAACGACAGCAACCTGACCCCCGGCATGCAGGCCAGCTTCAAGGCCGGCGACATGAAGCCCCAGGTCGGCGCCGTGGACACCCAGCAGGCCCTGGCCTGGCGCGACGGCAAGCTGATCCTCGACGACCTGACCCTCGCCGAGGCGGTGCCGCTGATCAACCGCTACCTTGACGCGCCGCTGGTACTGGGCGACCAGGCCAGCGCCGACCAGCGCATCGGCGGTATCTACAGCACCCGCGACATCCGCAGCCTGGTCACCGCGCTGCCCCGCGTCCTGCCCATCAGCCTCGCCCAGCAGGCCGACGGCAGCACGCTGATCAGCAACCGCAAGATGCGTCTCTGAATCCGGGCGTCCGGGCCGCCAAGGACGCACCGCCCGGTAAATTTTCCCGCCCCTAGCTCGTTCAACTGGCAGCGCCCCTTCGGCTGCCGCACCGCGCCGGCCAGGGCCCCACCCAGAGCCGGACATCTCCATGAGCGCCCCACGACTTTCACGCCGCCTGATCCTCGCCCCGCTGCTGCTCGTCCCCCTCATCGCCCTGGCCGCCTGGAAGGCCCTGCCGGATGGCATCCACGAAGGCGACACCGTGCGCGTGGCGGTCACCAGCATCGAAAGCAGCGTCAGCGCCCTCGGCACCCTGCAGCCACGGCGCTACGTCGACGTCGGCGCCCAGGCTTCCGGGCAGATCCAGAAGCTCCACGTGGAAGCCGGCGACACGGTCGAGGAAGGCCAGCTGCTGGTTGAAATCGACCCCTCCACCCAACAGGCTCGGGTCGATGCCGGGCGCTCCTCCATCGACACCCTCAAGGCCCAGCTGGAAGAACAACGGGCCCAGCACGAACTGGCCCGCCAGCAATACGCCCGCCAACAGAAGCTCGCCGCCAGCGGCGCCACCCGTGACGAAGACCTGCAGGTGGCCCACGCCCAGCAGCGCTCCACCCAGGCGCGCATCGCCATGATCCAGGCGCAGATCCGCCAGGCCCAGGCCACGCTGCGCAGCGACGAGGCCGAGCTCGGCTACACGCGCATCTACGCCCCCATCTCCGGCACCGTGGTCGCCGTCGACGCCCGCGTCGGCCAGACCCTCAACGCCCAGCAGCAGACGCCGCTGATCCTGCGCATCGCCAAGCTCTCGCCGATGACGGTCTGGGCCCAGGTGTCCGAAGCCGATATCGGCCGCGTGCGCCCCGGCATGCCCGCCTGGTTCACCACCCTCAGCGGCGAAGGCCGCCGCTGGGAAGCCCGCGTGCGCCAGGTGCTGCCCTTGCCGCCGCGCCCCCTCGACCAGCTCAGCCAGGGCGGCGGCAGCCCCACCGGCAGTGGCGGTCGCGTGGTGCTCTACACCGTGCTGCTGGACGTGGACAACCAGGACAACGCCCTGATGACCGAGATGACCGCCCAGGTCCACTTCGTTTCCCAGCGCGCCGAAAATACCCTCGCCGTACCCATCGCCGCCCTGCGCGACGGCGACGCTGGCGGCGACATGGTGCTGGTGGTCGGTGCCCGTGGCGCCCTCGAGGAGCGCCCGGTGCAGACCGGCGTGCGCGACCGCATGCAGGTCCAGGTGCTGTCCGGCCTGGCCGAGGGTGAGCGCCTGCTGATCGGCGAACCCGCCCAATGAAGGCCCTGCACGAACCCGCCCTGCTGGAACTGGTCGACGTCCGCAAGCGCTACGGCGGCAACGGCACCCCGGAAGTCGAGGTGCTGCGCGGCATCTCCCTGCGCATCGACGCCGGCGAATTCGTCGCCATCGTCGGCGCCTCGGGCTCCGGCAAATCCACCCTGATGAACATCCTCGGCTGCCTCGACCGCCCCAGCTCCGGCAGCTACCGCTTCGCCGGCCGCGACGTCGCCGCGCTGGATGTCGACGAACTGGCCTGGCTGCGCCGCGAGGCCTTCGGCTTCGTGTTCCAGGGCTACCACCTGATTCCCTCCGCCTCGGCCCGTGAAAACGTCGAGATGCCGGCCATCTACGCCGGCACCCCCGGCCCCGAGCGCGCTGCCCGTGCTGCCGAGCTGCTGCAGCGCCTGGGCCTGGAAAGCCGCGCCGGCAACCGCCCGCACCAGCTTTCCGGCGGCCAGCAGCAACGCGTCTCCATCGCCCGGGCGCTGATGAACGGCGGCCACGTGATCCTCGCCGACGAACCCACCGGCGCCCTCGACAGCCAGAGCGGCATCGAGGTGATGAAGCTGCTCGACGAGCTTTCCGCCCAGGGCCACGCGGTGATCCTCATCACCCACGACCGCGAAGTGGCCGCCCGCGCCCAGCGCATCATCGAAGTGCGCGACGGCCATATCCTCAGCGACAGCGCCGACGGCCAGCTGCCAAGCGGCAACGCCGGCGCACTGCCCGCCAGCCGCCTGCGCGAGCGCCTGGAAGAACGCCGCGAACTGCCCGCCGGTGCCTGGCGCGGTGAGCTGCTGGAAGCCCTGCGCGCCGCCTGGCGGGTGATGTGGGTGAACCGCTTCCGCACCGCCCTGACCCTGCTCGGCATCGTCATCGGCGTCGCTTCGGTGGTGGTCATGCTGGCCATCGGCGAAGGCAGCAAGCGCCAGGTGATGGCGCAGATGGGTGCCTTCGGCTCCAACATCATCTACCTCTCCGGCTTCTCACCGAACCCACGCGTGCCCGAAGGCGTGGTCACCCTTGCCGATATCGCCGCGCTGTCCGGCCTGCCCCAGGTGCAGCGGATCATGCCGGTCACCGGCGGCGACACCCTGGTGCGCCACGGCAACCTCGATTTCCAGGCCTACACCCGGGGCAACGGCATCGACTTCCCCAGCATCCTCAACTGGCCCGTCGCCGAAGGCGCCTTCTTCGACCAGGCCGACGAGGACAGCGCCGCCACCGTGGCGGTGATCGGCCAGAAGGTGCGCGACAAGCTGTTCGCCGGGCGCGACCCCATCGGCCAGCACATCCTCATCGAGAACGTGCCCTTCCAGGTGATCGGCACCCTGGTGGCCAAGGGCGCCAGCTCCGGCGACGAAGACGCCGACACCCAGATCGTCGTGCCCTACTCCACCGCCAGCATCCGCCTGTTCGGCAAGCCCGACCCGGATTTCGTCGTGGTCGCTGCCGCCGACGCCAGCCGCGTGCAACAGGCCGAAGCCGCCATCGACCGCCTGCTGCTGCGCCTGCACCGCGGCGTGCGCGACTTCGAGGTGACCAACAACGCCGCGCTGATCCAGGCCGAGGCCAGCACCCGCAACAGCCTCTCGCTGATGCTCGGCGCCATCGCCGCCATCTCCCTGCTGGTGGGCGGCATCGGCGTGATGAACATCATGCTCATGACCGTGCGCGAACGGACCCGTGAAATCGGCATCCGCATGGCCACCGGCGCCCGCCAGCGCGACATCCTCCGCCAGTTCCTCACCGAGGCCACGCTGCTCTCGGTCACCGGCGGCATCGCCGGCATCGCCATCGCCCTGCTGGTGGGCGGCGCGCTGCTGCTGGCGGACGTCGCCATCGCCTTCTCCCTCACCGCCATGCTCGGCGCCTTCGGTTGCGCCCTGGCCACCGGCGTCGCCTTCGGCTTCATGCCGGCGCGCAAGGCGGCACGGCTCGACCCGGTAACCGCACTGAGCAGCCCATGACCGTATTCACGCCCCGTACCCTGCTGCCCCTATGTCTCGCCCTCGGCGCCTGCGCCGGCACGGACAAGACGCCCACCACCGGCATCGCGCCGCCCGCCCATTGGCAGGCCAGCACCGACAACCGCCAGGCGCAGGTTGCCGCCGACTGGTGGCGCGCCTTCGGCAGCCCGGAACTCACAGCGCTGATCGACCAGGCCCGCCAGGGCAGCTTCGACCTGGCCGCCGGCCGCGCACGGGTGCGCCAGGCCAGCACTGCCGCGATCATCGCCGGCGCCCCGCTGTTGCCCGAGGTGAAGGCCGAGCTCACCGGCAGCTATCAGCAGCTGCTGGGCGACAAGGGCTTCAGTGCCCTGGATGCCTACGACGACCAGCCTCGCTTCGACACCTACGCCACCGGCCTCAGCGCCAGCTACGAGCTGGACTTCTGGGGTGGCAAGCGCGCCGCCCGCGACAGCGCCCTGCACGGCCTGGATGCGGCCCGCTTCGACCAGGCGACCCTGGAACTGACCCTGCTCGCCGGCGTCGCCACCAGCTACCTGCAGGTACTGGCCCTGGACGAACAGCGGCGCATCGCCGAAGGCAACCTCGACAATGCCCGCCAGGTGCTGCAACTGGTGGGCGCGCGCCAGGGCGCCGGCGCCGCCACGCAACTGGAACTCGCCCAGCAGCGCAGCCTGGTGGCCAGCCGCGAACGCGCCCTGGAGCGCCTGCACCAGCAGGCCGGGGAAGCCCGCGTCGCCCTCGCCGCCCTGCTCGGTCAACCGGTGCAAACCCTCAGCCTGAAGGGCGAGAAGCTGGACGCCCTGCAATGGCCCGGCACCGGCGCCGGCCTGCCCAGCGAACTGCTCGGGCGCCGCCCCGACATCGCCGCCGCCGAAGCCCGCCTGGCCGCAGCCGATGCCGACGTGCGCGTCGCCCGCGCCGCGATGCTGCCGAGCCTGACCCTCAGCGCCAACCTCGGCACGGGTTCCGAGCAGTTCTCCGACGTGCTGCGCAACCCCTACTTCGGCGTCGCTGCCGGCCTCACCGCGCCGATCTTCAACGCCGGCCGCCTCGACGCCAGCCACCAGCAGCGCCAGGCCCGCGAGGAAGAGTTGCTGGCCAACTACCACGCCGCCATCGTCGCCGCCTTCGGCGATGTGGAACGCGCCCTGCTGGCCATCGACGGCCTCGACCGCCAACGCCAATGGCAAGCCGAAGAGCTGGCCCAGGCGCAACGCGCCTTCGACCTCGCGGAAAACCGCTACCGCGCCGGCGCCGAAACCCTGCTCACGGTGCTGGAAACCCAGCGCAGCCTCTACCAGGCCGAAGACGAAGCCGTGCAACTGCGCCTCGCCCGCCTGCAAGCCGCCGTCGGCCTCTACAAAGCCCTGGGCGGCGGCTGGACGCCGGAGGCCAATCAGCTGGCCGAACGCACCCCGGGCTGAAGCCCGGGCTACCCAATTCGCACCAGGCGCAGCATCGCCCGTGGGAGCGAATTCATTCGCGATTGGCAATGCACCATGCGCCAGGCAATCCCCACCCGTAGGAGCGAGCTCTGCTCGCGAAGCTTTTGTAGGACGGGTCGGGCGGCGTTCCGTGAGCTACGCGAAACCCATCGATCCGGAGCCTCGTACAAAACGCCGCGCCACGCCCAACCCCGCCTGGTGGAGGTAAAAAGCGACCTCCACGCTCCGAGGTACACCCTGCCTGTGGGAACGAATTCATTCGTGATCGGCATTCAGGCACGCGCACAGGCCGATCCCGGCACGCTTGTGTAGGGGCGAATTCATTCGCCCAGCGGTGCGCAGCATCGCCCGTGGGAGCGAATTCATTCGCGATGCCCGCCACGCTGGCCAAGGCCGGATCAGGCCTTGCCCGGCAACTTCAGGTTGCGCGCATACCAGGGCCGGCGCGGGGTGCGGCGCAGCAGGTCGCTGATATCACCCTCGTCACTGAAAGCGATGCGCAAGGCCAGCTTCATGGCTTCGATCTCCATCTCGCCCATGCCACCACCGGCGTCGGTGATGCCGCCGCAGCCATGGGTGCTCGGCCCGAGCCAGGGGTCGGCCACCTCCACCCAGCGCCCCGGCGCGAACCAGGAGACGCCGTTGATATCGCGGCGCTGCACCTCGCCCGGGTGGGCGCGCTCATGGGCGCGGTACCAGTCCTCGATGCGGTCGTCGATCCAGCCATGGAAGCGCCAGAACACCGGGTTCACATGGGAGGAAAAGGGGTCGCCCAGATAGTCGTTCTCGGCGCGGAACCAGCGCGCGGCGTAGTCCGCCTGGTCGCGGTCGCCCACCACCGGCATGCCGTTGGATGGGTCGCGGGTGACCGTCGCCCAGCGCATGTGCAGCCAGTCGTGGATGTTCAGCTCCACCTCGGAGCCGAACTCCGCCAGGGTCAGCCGGCTCAGGTAGTCCGGGTCCTGGTACTGGGATTCCCACACCTGGAAGTTGCTGAAGAAGGTCTCGCCCGCCTTGATGCCGCGCAGCCACTCGCTCAGTTCCTCGTCATCGGCCGCCAGCCAGGCCGGCGGTACCGAGTTGCCGTCGTGGTTCTCCTGGTAGCGGATGAACCCCAGGCGATCGTGCTCGACATAGGGCGACGGCAGCGGCAAACGCTTCCAGTCCGGCAGATCGGGTTGCAGGACGCGGGCCTGGCCGAGCATGTGCCGGTGCATGAAGAAGAAGTCCTCGCCCGAGCCATTGAGGTGCTTGCGCCGCCCCCGTGCGCCCCGCTCGGCGTCACGCGGGCCGGGCTGCCAGCCGGCGCCACGCAGGGCGTCGCGCCTGGTCTCGTCGAGGCGGTGCCACTTGTCCCGGGTGGCGTGCCAGAGCTGGTGGAACAGCCGGTGCTCGGCGGACACCAGCCAGCGCATCAGCGCCGGTGCCAGCGGGGTGACCTGGTGCGCCTCGGGAAAGGCACGCTTGGTGGCGACGAACTGGCTGTCCGGCTCGGGCATGTCCAGCGGCCGGTCGATACGGCGGATGCGCCCGGTCAGCGTCCCCGCCCCGGCATCACCCCAGCTGCTCCAGACCTCGTCGAGGATCGCCTCCAGCTCATGGCTGGGGGCCGACTCGCCCACCGGCACCAGGCGCCAGCGCAGCTTCCCGGCATCCGCCGCCACCAGCTCGCCCAGCACCCGGTAACGGGGCTCTTCGCTGCCACGCAGGCGTTCGCCCAGGTCGATGAAGCCACGCAGGGAGCGCCCGGTGGGGCCGATATCGAGGAGCATCTGCACGCCCTGCACGGGCAGGTCGTCCAGGCCGATGTCCATGCCGCTGAAGCGCAGGTCCCAGATGCCGCGCAGCTTGCCGGTGAGGCTCACGCCCTCGCCTGCAGCGGCCTCGACACTGGCCTCGCCAGGGGTCTCCACCTGGTCCTTCTCCAGCTTGTCGTCGTGGTCCACCGGCTGGCGTGCGTACCACACCGCAGGCACTGCCGCCCCGACCACCGCCAGCCCCGCCATGAACCCACGCCTGGAAAACCTCATCGTCACATCCGTATCCGTGTCAGCCACTCCAGCTAGAACGAGAGGCCCTGATACAAATTTACTGCCCCCGCAGCGCTAAATTTCCCGCCGCCACCCTCGTTCCTCCGTGACAGGCGAACCCCGCAGCGGCGGGCGCCGGAACCGCATCGACCCTGGCAATCAACGGGATGGCAATGAACACGACCCGCTCCAGCAAGGCCCCCTACCTCGTCGCCCTGGCGCTTCTCCTCGCCCTCGTCGCTGCTGCGGCCTGGTACTTCTTCATGCAGCGCCAGCCCGAGGGCTACCCGCGCGAGGTGATGAAGCACGCCGAGGAGCTGCAGGACCGCATTCTTTCCTTCGACAGCCACATCACCGTGCCGCCGGACTTCGGCACCGGAGGCAACGAGGTCGACAAGGACGGCGAAGGCCAGTTCGACCTGGTCAAGGCCGGGCGCGGGCGCCTCTCCGGCGCGGCGCTGACCATCTTCGGCTGGCCGGAGATCTGGAACGGCCCCAACGCCCCCCATCGCCCCACCGCCGCCTTCGTCGACGAGGCGCGCCACCAGCAGGAACTGCGCTACAAGATCATCAGCGGCATGGTGCGCGACTTCCCCAACCAGGTCGGCATCGCCTACACCCCGGCCGACTTCCGCCGCCTGCACGGCGAAGGCAAGTTCGCCATCTTCATCAGCATGCTCAACGCCTACCCCCTGGGCGATAACCTGGGCGCCCTGGACACCTGGGCCGCGCGCGGCATGCGCATGTTCGGCTTCAGCTACGTGGGCAACAACGCCTGGGCCGACTCCTCGCGCCCGCTGCCCTTCTTCAACGACAGCGTCGATGCCCTCGGCGGCCTCTCGCCCCTGGGCGAGCAGGCGGTGGCGCGGCTCAATGACCTGGGCGTGATCATCGACGTGTCGCAGATGTCCACCCTGGCCCTGGAAGACGTCGCGCGCCTCAGCCGCGCACCCATGGTCGCCTCCCACTCGGCGCCGCGCGCGCTGGTGGACATCCCCCGCAACCTCAGCGACCGCGAGCTGCAAACCATCAAGGACAGCGGCGGCGTGATCCAGGTGGTGGGCTTCCCCGCCTACCTCAAGCCCCTCAGCAAGCCGACCCTGGACAAGCTCAACGCCCTGCGCGCGCGCTTCGACCTGCAGCCGCTGGACGGCCTGGCCAATGCCCTGATGCCGGGTGACGCGATCATCTCCATCTGGTCCGAACAGCGCTTCGGCGAGTACGCCAGCTCGCTCTACGCCATCCTCGAAGAGGAGCCCCGTGCCAGCGTCAAGGAGCTGGTGGACGCCATCGACTACACCGTGCGCAAGGTCGGCATCGACCATGTCGGCATCGCTTCCGACTTCAACGACGGTGGCGGCGTCGACGGCTGGATGAACGTCGGCGAGTCGCGCAACCTCACCGCCGAACTGATCCAGCGCGGCTACTCCGACGCCGATATCGCCAAGCTCTGGGGCGGCAACTTCCTCCGCGTCTGGGAAGAGGTGCAGCGCCGCGCCAAGCCGGCCGCCGCCAGCGCCGAGCAACCGCAAGCGGAGCGTGGCTGATGAGCGATCGCCGTACCTTCCTCAAGCAGGCCGGCCTGCTCGCTGCCGCCCTGCCCCTGGGTTCCACCCTCGCCGGCCACGCCCAGGCCGCCACGCCGCCGGCCAGCCCGGCCAAGGACAAATGGCAGGCGCTGCGCCAGCAGTTCGACCTGGACCCGGCCTACCTGCACTTCTGCAACTTCCTCCTCGCCTCCCACCCCCGCGTGGTGCGCGAGGCCATCGCCCACTTCCGCGCCCGCCTCGACCAGAACCCCGGCGAAGTGCTGGACTGGGAGCGCGAGGAACTCTGGGGCTACGAGAACGAGGTGCGCGCCTGGGCCGGCCACTACTTCGGCGTGCAACCGAACCAGGTCGCCCTCACGGGCAGCACCACCGACGGCCTGTCGATGATCTACGGCGGCCTGCAGGTGGCACCGGGCAAGGAGATCCTGGTCAGCGCCCACGAGCATTACTCCACCATGACCCGCCTGGAGTACCGCGAGCAGATGATGGGCACCCGGGTGCGCAGCGTGCCGCTATTCAAGGCGCCGCACAGCGCCTCGGTGGACGAAATGCTCGGCAACATCCGCCAGGCCATCCGCCCCGAGACCCGCGTACTGGGCATGACCTGGGTGCAATCCGGCAGCGGTGTGAAGCTGCCGGCGCGCGAGGTCGGCCAACTGGTGAAGGAAGCCAACCAGGGCCGCGACGAGGCCGACCGCATCCTCTACGTGGTGGACGGCGTCCACGGCTTCGGCGTCGAGGACCTGAACTTCGCCGACTTCAACTGCGACTACTTCATCGCCGGCACCCACAAGTGGCTGTTCGGCCCGCGCGGCACCGGCGTCATCATCGCCCGCGAGGAAAAACCGCAGCCCCATCTGGTGCCCAGCGTGCCCACCTTCACCATGGGCGAGACCTTCGGCACCCTGATGACCCCCGGCGGCTACCACGCCTTCGACCATCGCCTGGCGGTGGGCAAGGCCTTCGAGCTGCACCTGGAGCTGGGCAAGGCCGATGTCCAGGCACGCATCCACCAGCTCAACAGCTACCTCAAGGACCGCCTCGCCGAGCACGCCAAGGTGCAGTTGGTCACGCCGCGCAGCCCCGCGCTGTCCTCGGGTTTCACCTTCTTCCGCGTCGAAGGCCGCGACTGCGACGCCGTGGCCCGCTACCTGCTGCAGCACAAGGTGATCAGCGACGCCGTGAACCGCGACGTCGGCCCGGTGGTGCGCCTGGCCCCCGGCCTGCTCAACGACGAAGCCGAGATCGACCGGGTGATGGACATCCTCGCCCCGCAGCTCGCCTGACCCTTTCGC
This sequence comes from Pseudomonas sp. PDM13, assembly GCF_025685765.1. NCBI lineage: Bacteria > Pseudomonadati > Pseudomonadota > Gammaproteobacteria > Pseudomonadales > Pseudomonadaceae > Pseudomonas > Pseudomonas sp. PDM13. The sequence continues at coordinate 70,244 of NZ_JAOTQU010000031.1, forward strand.
CATTCGAGAGAACCGCCATGCATGCACTCAAGCCCCTGGCCCTGGTGGCCACCCTGTTCGCCGCCGCCCCGGCCTTCGCCGCCGAGGCGAACAAGCCCGGCAGCCTGTTCAAGGACTGCAAGGACTGCCCCGAGATGGTCGTGCTGCCCGCCGGCAGCTTCACCATGGGCACCCCCGACGACGAAGTCGGCCGCCAGCCCGATGAAGGCCCGCTGCACACCGTGACCTTCGCCAAGCCCTTCGCCATCAGCAAGTTCCAGGTGCTGGCCAAGGAGCTGCAGGCCTGGCAGCGCGAGGCCAAGGTCACCCTCCCCGACGGCGACGACCGCCCCGGGCGCCTGTGCAGCAACGGCAAGCCCAGCTACCCGCAAGGCCCCGAGCAGCCCGCCGTGTGCATCAGCTACGACGAGGTGAAGGCCTATGTCGCCTGGCTGTCGAAGAAGACCGGCAAGCACTACCGCATGCTCAGCGAATCCGAACGCGAGTACGCCGCCCGCGCCGGCAGCGAAGGCCCCTTCCCCTTCCCCTTCGACGAAGGCAAGGAGTACAGCATCGCCCAGCACGCCAACACCTACGGCGCCGCCGACGGCTACAACTTCACCTCCCCGGCGGGCACCTTCCCGGCCAACGCCTTCGGCGTCTACGACATGCACGGCAACGTCTACGAATGGGTGGCGGACTGCCTGCACGACAGCTACGTCGGCGCCCCCACCGACGGCAGCCCCTGGATGGAGAAGAAGTGCGAGGTCGTGCAGATCCGCGGCAACGACTGGGGCGAGGCGCCGATCTTCTCCCGCTCCGGCAACCGCAATGCGCTGGTCACCACCGAGCGCGGCGACTGGATCGGCTTCCGGGTCGCCAGGGAGCTTTAGCCCCCCCGCTAAATTTGACCCGTCACCAGACGTTCAAGAGGTGCGCAGCCACGGGTTGCGCCCCAGCGGGTGGCAGCGGCCACCCGCCAACTCTTCAAGCAGGTACCCCCCATGAACAGGCCCGCGCGCGGAGTGATCAAAGAGTTGTTCACGCTGCTCAAACCTTTCCGACTGATCGTCATCAGCTCCATCGTGCTGGGCATGGTTGGCGGCCTCAGCGTCACGGTGCTGCTGGCGACCATCAACGGCGCCCTGCACTCCGAAACCAGCCTCAGCGGCGGCGTCGTGGCCGCCTTCGCGGGGCTGTGCCTGCTGGCACTGGGCAGCGCCATCTATTCGGACATCGGCACCAACTACGTCGGGCAGCACATCATCGCCAAGCTGCGCAAGGAGCTGGGCGAGAAGGTGCTCTCGGCGCCGATCGAGCAGATCGAGCGCTTCCGCACCCATCGCCTGATCCCCGTGCTGACCCATGACGTCGACACCATCAGCGACTTCGCCTTCGCCTTCGCCCCGCTGGCCATCTCGTTCACCGTCACCCTGGGCTGCATGGGCTACCTGGCCGTGCTGTCCTGGCCGATGTTCCTGATGCTGGTGGTGGCCATCATCGTCGGCACCGCCGTCCAGTACCTGGCCCAGGGCCATGGCATCAAGGGGTTCATGCAGGCCCGCGATTGGGAGGACGACCTGCAGAAGAACTACAGCGCCATAGCCGAGGGCGCCAAGGAACTGAGGATCCACCGCCCGCGCCGCAACCGCATGTACGTGTCCGGGATCGAGCAGACGGCCGAAAAGATCTGCGATACGCAGATCCGCTCCATCAACATCTTCGTGATCGCCAAGTCCTTCGGCTCGATGCTGTTCTTCGTGGTCATCGGCCTGGCCCTGGCCATGCAATCGATCTGGCCGAGCGCCGACAAGACGGTCATGAGCGGCTTCGTCCTGGTGCTGCTGTACATGAAGGGGCCGCTGGAGCACCTGATCGGCACGTTGCCGATCATCGGCCGCGCGCAGATCGCGTTCCGCCGCATCGCCGAACTGTCGGAGCAGTTCTCCTCACCCGAACCCCACCTGCTCCTCAACGCCCAGGGCAGCCCGGACAAGTCCATCAGCAGCCTCGAACTGCGCGATGTGTCCTACGCCTTCCCCGCCGTCGAAGGCAGCGCCCCGTTCCGTCTCGGCCCGGTGAACCTGAAGATCGACCAGGGCGACATCATCTTCATCGTCGGCGAGAACGGCTGCGGCAAGACCACCCTGATCAAGCTGCTGCTGGGCCTCTATGCCCCGCAACATGGCGAGATACGCCTGAACGACCAGGCGGTGAACGCGCGTACGCGGGATGACTATCGCCAGCTGTTCACCACCATCTTCGCCGACTACTACCTGTTCGATGATGTCGTCCAGGGCGACCAGCACCTGCCCGAAGACGCCAACACCTACCTGGAACGCCTGGAGATCGCCCACAAGGTGAGCGTAAGGGACGGCTCCTTCACCACCACCGACCTGTCCACCGGGCAACGCAAGCGCCTGGCTCTGGTCAACGCCTGGCTGGAAGAGCGGCCCGTGCTGGTGTTCGACGAATGGGCCGCCGACCAGGACCCCACCTTCCGCCGCATCTTCTACACCGAGCTGCTGCCGGACCTCAAACGCCTGGGCAAGACCATCATCGTGATCTCCCACGACGACCGCTATTTCGACATCGCCGACCAGCTGGTGCGCATGGAAGCGGGGAAAGTCGTGACCGAATTGCAGACGGCGTGATTGATCACGATTCTTATTTCCGGTTTTTTCAGTGCCATCCGTCTTATCAAAAATCAAAAACAACGCCATCACTTTGAAGACCAAGAGGACCACCATGCCAGCGCTTCCGGGACTTACGAACCTCACCAAGGCATTGCTCATGCGCCGTATGCTTCAGCCGGGTTTCAACGCCACCGCGCTGGGCTTCGCCTTCTCCATGGCGGTTGCCGCCCAGGTACAAGCCCAAGAGATCGAATTCAACATTCCCGCCCAGTCGCTGGCCAGCGCGCTGCTGACCCTGGGCAAGCAAGCCGACCTCCAGGTGCTGTACAGCGCCGATGACGTCCAGGGCCTGCGCAGCCAGGCGGTCGTCGGCCGCTTCTCCACCGACAAGGCCCTGGCGCGGATGCTGGCGGGCACCAACCTGTCCTTCAGCCTGCAGAACAACACCGCCATCCTGCAGAAGCGCTCCGCCTCCGACTCCGTCGAGCTGAGCACCATCAACATCTCCGGCAAGTCGTCCGAATCAGCCTATGGCCCCGTCGACGGCTACGTGGCCACCCGCAGCGCCACCGGCACCAAGACCGACACCCCGATCCTGGAGATCCCCCAGGCCATCAACGTCGTCACCGCCGACCAGATCGAAACCCAGGGCGCCCGCAACCTGACCCAGGCCCTGCGCTACACGCCCGGCCTCGGCGTCAACGGTTTCACCGATCGCAACGCCATCGCCGACGAGATCACCAGCCGCGGCTTCGCCCCGACCCCGCTGTACCTGGACGGCGCCTACCTGCCTTACGCGGGCAGCCTGGGCGGTGCACCGCAGATCGACCCTTACACCCTGGAACGCGTCGAAGTGCTCAAGGGGCCGTCCTCGGTCCTCTACGGGCAGAACCAGCCCGGTGGCGTGGTGAACATGGTGTCCAAGCGCCCGACCACCGAGCAGCGCAGCCAGGTGAAGTTCGGCCTGGGTAGCTACCACCGGGTGAACGGTGCCTTCGACACCAGCGGCCCCATCGACGAGGAGAAACAGTTTTCCTATCGCCTGGTCGGCCTGGCCAAGAAAGGCAACGAGCAGGTCGCGCACACCAACAACGAACGGCTGCTGCTCGCTCCCAGCCTGACCTGGACCCCGTCGGAAGACACCTCCCTGACCCTGCTGGCCCAGATCCAGCGTGACGACGGCCTGTTCGACTACCAGGCCCTGCCGATGGTCGGCAGCCTGGTCCGTGGCCCCAACGGGCAGAAGATCGACCGCGACTTCTTCTCCGGCGACTCCAAGTACAACGATTACAAGCGCGACCAGTACATCCTGGGCTACGACTTCACCCAGAGCCTCACCGATGACCTGACATTCCGCTCCACCGCCCGCTACATCGACGTGCGCGACCGCTACAAGGGCTTCTACCTGCGCAGCTTCGCGACCGACACCAACGGCGACACCGACTACACCCGCGCCAACCGCGTGAAGCTGGACTGGCAACAGCACAACATCGCCTACACGCTGGATAACAACCTGGAGTTCAGGTTCAACACCGGCGCCCTGGAGCACACCACCCTGGCGGGGATCGACTACCGCCACTTCAACCGCAAGTACGACGGCTACAACGCCTACAACGTGCTGCCGGTGGACCTGTATGGCAAGAACAACTACGACACCAGCAGCGTGACGCCCGTACTGGACACCAAGTGGGACAACACCATCCGCCAGGTCGGCCTCTATGCCCAGGACCAGATCAAGCTCGACAGCTGGATCCTGACCATCGGCGGCCGCAAGGACTGGGCCGAGGTGGAAAACAAGGACCTGCTGGCCGACACCATCACCGAACAGCGTGACCACAAGTTCACCGGTCGCGTGGGCCTGACCTACGTCACCGACTTCGGCCTGGCGCCCTACGTCAGCTACTCCGAGTCCTTCCTGCCGACCGTCGGCACCGCCGCCCCCGAGCGCGGTGGCAAGGCATTCGAGCCGACCGAAGGCGAACAGTACGAAGTGGGCGTGAAGTACCAGCCCTATGAGAAGACCCTGATCACCGCAGCAGTTTTCCAGATCGAGCAGAAGAATGTGCTGACCGGGGACGTCGAATACCCCCAGTACCAGTCGCAACAGGGTGAAGTGCGCTCCCGAGGCATCGAGCTGGAGGTCAAGTCCAGCATCGAGAACATCGACGTGCTCGCGGCCGCGACCTACATCGACTCCTTCTACACCAAGGAAACCTACGGCAACGAAGACAACCGCAGCGAGGCGCAGGCCCCCGTGTCCGCGACCGCCTGGGTCGACTACCACTTCGTCCAGGCGCCCCTCGCCGGCCTCACCTGGGGCGTGGGCGCGCGTTACACCGGCCGCAAGCCGGGCGACGCCGCCAACAGCTTTCACACCCCGTCCTATGTCGTCTACGACACCACCCTCAGCTATGACCTGGGCAAGCTCTCCAGCGACATGCGGGGCCTCCAGGCCAGCCTGAACGTGCAGAACCTCTTCGACCGCGAATACGTGTCGGACTGCAACTACTCGTTCGGCTGCTACTACGGCCAGGAGCGTGTCGCTTCGGTCGAGGTGTCCTACGACTGGTGAACGCCAGCGGCATGAAGAAACCGGGCTCAGGCCCGGTTTTTTTATGGCTGCCGTGCAGGGCCGAGGCCAACGTTCAACTCAGGGAGTACCACCCTCCTCCGATCCATGAAAAAACCGGGCCTTGACCCGGTTTCCGGTCTTGCGCGGCCTGGGCCGCCGGGTGCTATGGCTCTGTCTGCGTTAAGTGTTGCTAGAGGATTTGAGCCCAGCTGATTGCTGAGTTTTGTTGGTACTTCTGGTTTCGCCCACCCGGGCGAGTCCCTTTTTTCAATCGCCAAAAAAGGAACCAAAAACGCTTGCCCCATCATCCGGCCCGACTGCGTCGGGTTCCCTCACTCCATCGTCGCTCTGGGGGCCGGCGCGATGGGCCATCCATGGCCTGGCGCGCCTCTCGCGGCATCCATGCCGCTCGTCCCCCGGCGCAACGACTGCGTTCGGCCTCCTGGAGGGGCGTTGGCGGCTGCTCCAACTTCTTCGTCCAGCGCATCACCACGTGGTGCGCACAGGCTTTCGTAGGATGGTGTAGAGCGAAGCGAAACCCATACAGCTAACGCCGACAGAGCCGGGGGCTATCGCCGGCTCAACGCGCCAGCGCCTGGCGCAAGGCGGACACCAGCTGCGCGTAGACGTCGTCGATATCCGGCACCACGCTGCGCAAGCGCAGGAAGTCGTGGATCAGCCCCGCGAACTCCAGCACCTGCACTGCAACCCCCTGCTCCTGCAGGCGCCGCGCATAAGCCCGCCCCTCGTCCAGCAGCGGGTCGAACCCCGCCAGGGCGATCACCGCCGGCGCCACGCCGGCATGGTCGGTCGCCAGCAACGGCGAGAAGCGCCAATCGAGCCGGTCGGCCGCCTCCCGCGCGTAATGCCGGTAGAACCACTCCAGGGTTTCGCTTTCCAGCAGGTAGCCCTCACCGAACAGCTGCATCGACGAGCTGCTGGCCGAGGCATCGGTAACCGGGTAGCACAGGAGCTGCAGGCAGGGCCTGATGACCGCCTCCGCCGAGCGCGCCGCCTCCAGGGCCAGCACCGTGGCCAGGGTGGCGCCGACGCTGTCGCCGCCGAAGACCACGCGGGTGGGATCCAGGGATTGCTCCCCGGCATGGGCGGCCAGCCAGGCTAGCGCATCGGCACCGTCGTTCAGCGGGGTCGGGAACCTGTGCTCGGGCGCCACGCGGTAGCCGACCGAAAGCACCGCGCACGGCGTCCGCTCGCAGAACTCGCGGCACACGCCGTCATGGGAGTCGAGGCTGCCGACCACGTAGCCTCCGCCGTGGAAATACACCAGGACGGGCAGCGTTCCGCTGGCAGTGGATGGCCGGTACAGGCGCAGGGGCAGCGAGGCGCCATCCCGGCTGTGGAACTCGAAATCCGTGGAAAGCACGCCCTGCGGCGCGGCCCAGCGCAACTGCCCGGTGGTGCGTTCGAAGGCCTCCCGGGCCTGTTGCGGGGACGACACATGGAAAGGCCCGGGGCCACTGGCCTGGCTTTCTTCCGCCAGGTCGAGGAAGGCGTTCAGCTCTGGATGCAATGGCATCGCATGGTTCCTTGATCAAGGGGTACATCCACCGGAGGGGCCACGCAGGTGGCGCCCCCCAGTAGTACGAAGGACCGCAACGAATACTTAGGCCGCCTGCGCGACGCAGTGCTCGATCAGCGCCTCCAGTTCGGCCTGGTAGGCCTGCATCAGTTGCTCGACGGTCTCGATGCGGTAGCGGCGATTGCTGAAGACACAGCGCAAGGCCAGCTGCCCGTCGTACACCTGCCCGACGATTTCCAGCCAGTTGCCCAGTGCCGCCATGGGGCTGTAGCAGCTGCCGTAGCTCTCGGCCGCCGGCACCAGCATGGCCTTGTCGTCGAAGCTCTGGTCGAACTGCCCCAGGTAGTTGAAGGTGACCCGCGCCTGGGGGGCGGCGCTCAACTGCGCGGCGACCTCCGGGCCACTCAGGTGGCGCAGGACGCCATAGCCGAGCCCCTTGTTCGGCACTGCCGCCAACTGGCGTTGCACGGCCCTGACCGAGGCGCCGATGTCGTCGTCCAGCCCCGGGGTGAGGCGTACCGGGAACATGCTGGTGAACCAGCCGACGGTGCGGCTCAGGTCGATGTCGGCCACCAGGTCCTCACGGCCGTGCCCTTCCAGCTGGATCAGCGCCGAGGCTTGCCCGCTCCAACGGCACAGCACGCGGCCCAGGGCTGCCAGCAATACGTCGTTGATCTGCGTCCGATAGACCGCCGGCACCTGCTTGAGCAGCTGCTGGGTGTGCACCTCGGACAGGGTCAGGTGGGCCACCGCCTGGTGTCGCACCTGGTTCTTGCCCCGCGGGTTGTCGCAAGGCAGCTCGCTGCCCGGCTGGCGCGCCTGCGCGAGCCAGTAGTCCCGCTCCTCGGCCGGGAAGCTCTCGGCATAGGCGCCCAGGCCTTCCGCCCAGGCACGGTAGCTGCTGGTGCGGAACGGGAAGCTTGGCGTCTCGCCCCTGTCATAGGCCTCGTAGGCCATCTGCAGGTCCTGCAGCAGCACCCGCCAGGAGACGGTGTCGATGACCAGGTGATGGATCACCATCAGCACCCGGGTCTCGCCGTTGGCCATGGCCACATGGGCGGTGCGCCAGACCGGGCCGTCGTGCAGGTCCAGGCTGCGCTGGACCTCCTCGGCGAACAGTTCCAGCTCCGCCTCGTCCACGACCTCCCGCTGCCAGAGCAAGGGCTCCGACGCCCAGAGCGCCTGCATCTCCGCCAACGGCTGGTAGTGCTGCAGGTTGCGCCCGCCAACCTCGGTGAAGCGCAGGCGCAGGGCATCGTGCTGCTGGACGATGCTGCGCAGCGCCAGCTCCAGGGCCGCCAGGTTCAATGCCTGGCGTGCGCGCAACATCAACGCCTGGTTGAAGTGGTGAGGCTCTTCCATGCGCTCGTCGAACAGCCACTGCTGGATCGGAATCAGGTTGAACTGGCCTTCGGCAGCCACCTGGGTGGTGTCCGCCTGGGGCTGATCCGCAACCGGTCGCTGCCCGAAAATCTCCTCGATGGTCTGGTGGCGCATCAGGTCCCGCAGCTTCAGCTCCATGTTCAGCTCCGGGTGGTTACGCACCCTCGACACCACCTGCAGGCTGAGGATGGAGTCGCCCCCCAGCTCGAAGAAGTTGTCGGTGATGCCCACCTGCTCCACCTGCAGCACCTCGGCCCAGACCTGCGCCATCAACTGCTCGTCGCGGGTGCGCCCGGCCACGTACTGGGTGCCCTTGAACTCGGGCTCCGGCAGCGCCTGGCGATCGAGCTTGCCGTTGGGCGTCACCGGCAGGCGCGGCAGGCAGATGATCTGCGCCGGCACCATGTAGTCCGGCAGGCTGGCCCGCAGCTCGGCTTTCAGGCGGTCGCCGATGGGCTCGCCGCCCGGCGTCACCACATAGCCGATCAGCTGCTTGCCCGAAGCGCTGTCCCGGGCGACCACGACGGCGTCGCCGACATCGCCCGACTGGCGCAGGCAGGCCTCGATCTCACCGAGTTCGATACGGAAGCCCCGTACCTTGATCTGGTGATCGATGCGGCCGACGTAGTCGAGCACGCCATCGGCGCGGCGGCGCACCAGGTCGCCACTGCGGTACATGCGATCACCCGGCTTGCCGAAGGGATCGGGCACGAAGCGCTCGGCGCTGAGCCCGGCACGACGGTGATAGCCGCGGGCGACGCCTTCGCCACCGATGTAGAGCTCGCCGGCGATGCCCGGTGGCAACGGGTTGAGGTTCTCGTCCAGCACATAGAGCGCGCGCTGCCCCACCGCGCGCCCGATGGGCGCATAGGCGGCTTCGCAGCGGGTGCTGGCCGGCACCTTCCACAGCATCGGGGTGACCACGGTCTCGGTCGGCCCATAGCCATTGGTGAAGTAGCGGGGACGCAGGGCGGCCTTCACCTGCTCGAAGGTCTGGTCCGGCACCGCGTCGCCGCCGAAGCAGTACACGCGCACCGGTGGCGGGGTCAGCCCGCTCTGCTCTGCGTATTCGGCCAGTTGCTTGAGGTAGGCCGGCGGGAAGCAGGCGATGCTGATGGCGTGCCGGTGCAGGGCCTCGAAGGTCTGCTCGGGCGTCCACAGCGCACCGTCGCGGATGACCAGGGTGCCGCCGCTGAACAAGGTGCTCAGCCAGCGCTCATGGGCCCCGTCGAAGGCGAACGACATGAAGTGCAGCTCGCGGGTCGCGGCATCCATCTCGTACAGCCTGGCGATCGCCTGGCAATGCATGCTCAGCGGGCCATGGGTCACCGCGACGCCCTTGGGCCGGCCGGTGGAGCCGGAGGTGTAGATCAGGTAGGCCAGGTTCTGCGCCAGCAGGCCGCTGTGCAGCGGCTCGGTGCTGCCGGCCCATTCGTCGAAGCCATCCAGCAGCAACACCTGCGGGCCATCCACCCGGGGCAACCGCTCCTGCACGCCGCTGTGGCTCACCAGCAGCGCCATGGCGGAGTCTTCGATCATGAAGGCCAGCCGTTCCGCCGGGTAGTCGATGTCGAGGGGGACGTAGGCCGCCCCGCTCTTCATCACCGCCAGGAAGGCCACGACCGTCTCCACGGAGCGTTCCAGGGCCACGCCGACTACTTTCTCCGGGCCTGCGCCGAGCGCCAGCAGGCGGTGGGCCAGCCGGTCCGAAAGGTTCGCCAGCTCGCCATAGGACAGTTGCCGCCCACCGCAGACCAGCGCCACGGCGTCCGGGCGCTCGGCGGCGTGGCGGGCGATCAGCTCGGGCAGCAGTGCCGTCGGCTGTTCATCGGCCACGGGCGCCGCGCTCCACTGGGCGAAGGCCTGCTGCTGCACGGGCGGCAGCAGCGCGAGGTTGCCCAGGGCCACGTCCGGCGAGGCGATCAGCACCTCCAGCATGTGCTCCATGGTGACGCGGATACGCTCCACCGCCTCGACGCTGAACGCGTTGCGCAGGAACAGGTACTCGATGGACAGCCGGTCCCCCAGGTGCACTGCCAGGTCCATGGGGAAGTTGGTCACATCGTGGTTGCGGGACGCACCGAAGCTCAGGCCGGTGTCGTTCTCCTCGCCCAGGCGTTCGTCGATCGGGTAGTTCTCGAACACCAGGATGCTGTCGAACAGCCCCTGGCCGCCCATTCCGGACCAGCGCTGGATATCCGCCAGGGGGGCGTGGGCATGCTCGCGGATCTCCAGGTTGTACGCCTGGAGCTGCTGCAGCCATTGCACCAGGGGCTGCTCCGCCCGCAGGGTCTGGATCACCGGCAGGGTGTTGATGAACAGGCCCAGGATGCTGTCGGCGTTGGCCAGGCTGGCCGGGCGCCCCGCCACGGTGGCGCCGAAGACCACGGTGGATTGGCCCGTGAAGCGTTGCAACAGCAGCAGCCAGGCGCCCTGGATCAGGGTGTTGGGGGTGATGTGCAGGTCGCGGCAGGCCTGCTGCAGGCGTCGGGTCTGCACCTCGTCCCAGCGGGTGTACAGGGCATCGTGGCCTGGCAGGTCCTGCACATGCCGGGGGAAGACCGACTGGCCGAGGAAGGTGGCCTGCTCCAGCTCGCCCAGGCGTGCCCGCCAGAACGACTCCAGGCTGTTTCCGTCCTGCCGCTTCAGCCAGGCGATGAAGTCACGGTAAGGCCCGTTGCGGGTCGCGACCTGGCCCTTGGCATAGAACTGCATGACCTCGCCGAACAGCCGCGAACTGCTCCAGCCGTCCATGAGGATGTGGTGGCAGGTCCAGATCAGCTGGTGGCGCTGCTCGTCCAGGCGCAGCAGCAACACGCGCTGCAAGGGTGCCTGCGCCAGGTCGAAGCCTTCCCGGTAGTCGGCCGCCGCGCGCTCGGCGAGGGCCTCTTCGCCCTGCTCGCGCTGCCGCCAGTCTTCCTGCCGCAGGTCCAGCGCCACATGGCGGTGGACGATCTGCACCGGCTCGCTCGAGCCGCTCTGCCAGTGGAAGCTGGTCCGCAGGATGTCCTCGCGGGCGATCACCTGCTCCCAGGCCCAGGCGAAGCGCTCGGCGTCGAGGCCCTCGACGGGCAGGCTGATCTGGTTGACGTACAGCCCGGTGGCGTCGTCGGCCAGGCTGTGGAACAGCATGCCTTCCTGCATCGGCGACAGCGGGTACACATCCTGGATCTGCGGCACCGCTACCGGCAGCGCATCCAGCTGCTTCTGGTTCAGGCCGGCGAGCGGGAAGTCGGACGGCGTCAGGCCCTGGATGCCCTCGTCGCAGCAATGGTCGATCAGCCGCTCCAGCGCAGCGCCATAGGCGCCCGCCAGGCGCTCCATCACGGCGATGTCGAACACCTCGCGACTGAAGGTCCAATCCAGGCTCAAGCGGCCATCGAAGACCTTGCCGTTGATGGTCAGCCAGTTGCCCAGGGGCACATCGTCGCCATGGCCGTCACCGCTGCCCTCCTCGCCCGGCACGAACAGCGCCTGCTCGTCGAAGCTCTGGTCGAACTGGCCCAGGTAGTTGAAGGTGATGCGGGCCTGGGGCAACCCGGCCAGGCGCTGCTGGATATCCGGCGCGCCCAGGTGGCGCAGCACGCCATAGCCGAGGCCCTTGTCCGGCACCGCCCGCAGTTGCTCCTTGATGCGCTTGATCGATTCCCCCGGGTTCTCCGAAGGGGTCAGCAGCACCGGGTACAGGCTGGTGAACCAGCCGACGGTGCGGCTCAGGTCGATGCCGTCGAAGATCTCCTCGCGGCCGTGGCCTTCCAGCTCCACCAGGCAGGCTGGCTGGCCGGTCCATTGGCAGACGGCCGTGGCCAGCGCGCTGAGCAGCAGGTCATTGACCTGGGTGCGATAGGCCGACGGGGCCTGCTTGAGCAGGCGCTGGGTCTGCTCGATGCTCAGCGACAGGCTCACCGAATGCCCATGCAGGGAGGCCTGGCTGCCTTCGGGGTTCGCCCTGGGCAATTCCGGCAGGGGCTGGTCGAGGCGGCTGGTCCAGTAGGCCAGCTCCCGCTCCAGCGCATCGCTTCCCGCATGGTCGTGCAGACGCTCGGCCCAGGTCCTGAATGCCGTCGACTTGGCCGGCAGCTTCACCGCCTGGTCGCGCGACAGCTGCTCGTAGGCGCTCTGCAGGTCTTCCAGGAGGATGCGCCAGGACACGCCATCCACCACCAGGTGGTGGATGGCCAGGTGCAGGCGCGAGCTGCCATCGGCCATGTCGATCAGGCTGCAGCGCAGCAACGGGCCCTGTTGCAGGTCCAGGCTGCGTTGCGCGCGGTTGGCCAGGGCGACGAGCTCATCGGCATCGCGAGCGGTGCCTTGCCAGACCTCGAGCGGTTGTGCAGCCACGGCCGCGTGGCGGGCCTTCCAGCTGCCGCTGGCGGTCCTGTGGAAGCGCAGGCGCAACGCATCGTGATGGGCGACGACCGCTTCGAGGGCCGCCCCCAGCCGCGCGACGTCCAGCGGCTCGCGCGGCGTCAGCAGGATCGACTGGTTCCAGTGCTGCGGCTGGGCGATTTCGCTGGCGAGGAAGCCCTGCTGCATGGGCAGCAGCAGGCTCTCTCCGGTGACAGGTCCCTGGTCCGCCAGGTTCGCCTCGCCCTGCTGGGCGACCTGGGCCAGGGCCTGGATGTTCTGGTGCAGGAACAGGTCCCGGGGCGCCAGGACGATGCCCCGCTGGCGGGCGCGGCTGACCACCTGGATCGAGTTGATCGAATCGCCACCCAGGGCGAAGAAGTTGTCGGTGATGCCCACCTCGGGCACGCCGAGCACCGCCTGCCAGATTTCCGCCAGGGTCCGCTCGACCTCGCTGCCGGGTGCCACATAGGCGCTCTGCGCCTCGTCCAGGCTCGGAACCGGCAGCGCCTTGCGATCCAGCTTGCCGTTGGGGCTCAGCGGCATGCGCTCCAGCGCGGTGATGTGCGGCGGCACCATGTGCTCGGGCAGGGTGCGCTGGAGGTGCGCGACCAGTTGCTCACGCAGGAGCGGCCAGTCCGGCGTTTCTCCCTGCAGGACCAGGTAGGCGCTGAGGTACTTGCCGCTGCGCCCGTCCAGGGCGACGACCACGGCCTCGCGCACGCCGTCATGGTCCAGCAGGCGCGCTTCGATCTCGCCCAGCTCGATGCGCAGGCCACGGATCTTCACCTGGTGGTCGATACGACCCAGGTAGTCGATGACGCCATCGGCGCGGTAACGGGCCAGGTCACCGGTGCGGTACAGCCGTTCGCCCTCCACGAAGGGGCTGGCCACGAAGCGCTCCGCGGTCAACGCGGGGCGGCGATGGTAGCCACGGGCAAGGCCCTGGCCACTGAGGTAGAGCTCGCCGCTGACGCCGACCGGCACCGGGTTCAGCTCGGGGTCGAGGATGTAGGTCATCAGGTTGGCGATGGGCTCGCCGATCGGCACCGCCTCGCGCCCTTCGTCGCGGCAGGTCCAGTGCGTCACGTCGATGGCCGCTTCCGTCGGGCCATACAGGTTGTACAGGGCGGCGCCGGGCAACCGGGCGAATACCTGCTGCTGGGCATCCACCGGCAGGGCTTCGCCACTGCAGACGATCCGGGTCAGGCTGCGGCAGCGCCCCGCGTTCTCGTCCAGCAGGAAGGCCTGCAGCATCGAGGGCACGAAATGCAGGGTGGTGACGGCCTCGTCTTCGATCAGCCGGATCAGCTGCGCGGGGTCGCGGTGGGCACCCGGCTCGGCGACCACCAGGCGCACACCGTACATCAGCGGCCAGAAGAACTCCCAGACCGAAACGTCGAAGCTGAACGGCGTCTTCTGCAGCACGCTGTCACCTTCGCCGAGCCCGTAGGCGTCCTGCATCCAGCACAGGCGGTTGGTCAGCGCGCCGTGGTTGTTGCCCGCGCCCTTGGGCTTGCCCGTGGAGCCGGAGGTGTAGATCACATAGGCCAGGTTCGAGGCGGCGAGCGGCACCTCGGGGTTGCCGGCCGGGTAGCCCTGCAACCGTGCCTCGCCATCGTCCAGCAGCAAGGTCTTCACGCCACCGGGTATCGGCAGCTGATCCTGCAGCCCGGCCTGGGTCAGCAGCAGCTCGATGCCGCTGTCCTCGATCATGTAGGCCAGGCGTTCGCGGGGGTATTCCGGGTCCAGCGGCACATAGGCGCCGCCGGCCTTGAGGATGGCCAGCAGGCCCACGACCATTTCCAGGCTGCGGTGCACCGAGATCCCCACCAGGGAGTCGGCGGTCACGCCCTGTTCGATCAGGCGGTGCGCCCAGCGGTTGGCCCGCGCGTTGAGCTCGCCGTAGCTGAGGGCCTGGCCGGCGAAGACCAGCGCACAGGCCGCGGGGTTAACCGCCGCCTGCGCCTCGATCAGGTGATGGACCGGCTGGTGGTTCGGGTAGTGGGCGCGGGTGCGGTTCCACTCGTAGAGCATGTGATGACGCTGCCCGGCGTCCAGCAGCGGCAGCTCGCCGACGGCCTGGCTGGGGCTGGCGACGATGCCACGCAGCAGGTTCAGCCAGTGCTGCCCCATGCGCTCCACGGTGGCGTGGTCGAATAGGTCGGTCGCATAGGACAGCGCGGCGGAAAGGCCCGCCTCGTACTCGAAGGTGTCCAGCGTCAGGTCGAACTGCGCGGTGCCGGCATCCCAGCTGAGCTCTTCCAGCGCCAGGCCGGCCAGGGACGTGACCTCGCGCTGCACCTCGCCGCCGTGGTTGAACATCACCTGGAACAGCGGGCTGTGGCTCAGGTTGCGCGCCGGTTGCAGCGCCTCCACCAATTGCTCGAAGGGCAGGTCCTGGTGCGCCTGGGCCTGCTGGGCGGTCTGGCGCACCTGGCGCAGCAGCGCCGCGAAGGGCGCGTGACCGTCGACCTGGGCCTTGAGTACCTGGGTGTTGACGAAGAAGCCGATCAGGCCTTCGGTCTCCAGGCGGTTGCGGTTGGCGATCGGCACGCCGACACGGATGTCGCCCTGCCCGCTGAAGCGGTGCAGCAGCACCTGGAAGGAGGCCAGCAGCACCATGAACAGGCTGCAGTTCTCGCGCTGCGCCAGCTGCTTGAGCGCAACCGCCAGGGTCGGCTCCAGGGCGATGGCGATGCGCGCGCCGCGATAGCTCTGTTGTGCCGGGCGCGGCCGGTCCGTCGGCAGCTCCAGGACGGGCTGCTCGCCTCCCAGCTGCGCGCTCCAGTAAGCCAGCTGGCGGGCCTGCTCGCCCTCCTCCAGCCAGCGCCGCTGCCAGTGGCCGTAGTCGGCGTACTGGATCGGCAGCTCCGGCAGCGCTAAGGGCTGGCCCAGGCTGTGGCCAACATAGAGTTTCAGCGTCTCGTCGATCATCACGCGCATCGACCAGGCATCGGAAACGATGTGGTGCTGGGTGAGCACCAGGACATGGTCGTCCTCGGCCAGCCGCAACAGCTTCACCCTCAGCAGCGGGCCGGCCTGCAGATCGAACAGGCGTTGGGTCTCGGTCTCCACCGCCGCCCGAATCGCCTCGTCGCTCGCGTCGGCGGCCAGCGCCTCTACCTCGATCACCACCGGCGCCGCCGGGTGGATCACCTGCAGGGGCCGCTCGCCATCCAGCACGAACGACGTGCGCAGGCTTTCATGGCGCGCGACCAGGGCGGCGAAGCTGCGCTCCAGCGCGGGCAGGTCCAGGGCGCCGCGAAGGCGCAGGGCCGCCGGGATGTGATAGGCGCTGCTGCTGGGCTCCAGCTGCCAGAGAATCCATTGCCGTTGCTGGGCATGGGAGAGTTCCAGCGGCTGCTCCCGGGAAACCCGGGGGATCGGTTGCTCGACCGGCTGCATGTCCTCTTCCAGGGCACGCGCCAGGGCATCGAGCTCGGGGTGGGCGAAGAGCAGGCGCAGCGGTACCTGGGCCTGCAGGGCCTGGCGCAGGCGCGCCATGACCTGGGTGGCGAGCAGCGAATGCCCGCCCAGTTCGAAGAAGCTGTCGTGCACGCCGACCCGGTCGACGCGGAGCACCTGCGCCCAGACCTCGGCGATGGTCCGCTCCAGTTCGGTGCGCGGTGCCACATAGGCCTTCTGCCATTGCCGCGCATCGGGCCTGGGCAGTTGCTTGCGGTCCAGCTTGCCATTGGGCGTGAGGGGGAAGCGCTCCAGCAGCACCGTGTACGCGGGCACCATGTAGTCCGGCAGCTTCAGGCGCAGGCGGTCGTTGAGGCTGTCACGCAGCCGGGCCTGGGCGTCGGCATCTTCGGCAGCCGGCATGTCGCGGGGCACGACATAGGCCACCAGCACCTGCCCGCCCGGGGCGTCCTGCGCCACCACGGCGACCTCGCGCACCTCGTCCTGTTCCTGCAGGCGCGCCTCGATCTCGCCCAGCTCGATGCGGAAGCCACGGATCTTCACCTGGTGGTCGATCCGGCCCAGGTACTCGATGATGCCGTCGGCACGGATACGGGCCAGGTCGCCGGTGCGGTACAGGCGCTCCCCGGCCTTGAAGGGATTGGGAATGAAGCGTTCGGCGGTCAGCCCCGGGCGCTGGAAGTAACCCCGCGCGAGGCCGTCGCCGGCGATCAGCAGTTCACCGGCCACGCCATGGGGCACGGGGGACAGGTCGGCGCCGACCACATAGAGCGCGGTGTTGTCGATGGGGCGTCCCAGCCAGGGCTCGGGGACCTCCTGGCCAAGCCCGTGGATAGCCGACCAGATGGTGGTCTCGGTCGGCCCGTAGAGGTTCCACACCTCGCCGCCCAGGGCCAGCATGCGGGCCGCCAGCTCTCGCGGCAGCGCCTCGCCGCCACAGAGGAAGGTGCAGCCACGCAGGACCTCCGCCCGCTCGTTGTCCAGCAGCATGCGCCAGGACGAAGGCGTCGCCTGCAGCACGTTCACCTGCTCGCGTTCCACCAGGTCCAGTACCGCGTAGGGGTCCTGGGCGACCTCGGGTCCACTCAGCACGATGCGCGCGCCGACCATCAGGGGCACGTAGATCTCCAGGCCGAAGATGTCGAAGGAGAAGGTGGTCAGCGACAGCACCCGGTCCCCGGCCACGACGCCCGGAACACGGGCCATGCTGGCGACGAAGTTGGTCAGCGCGCCATGGCGCACCATCACGCCCTTGGGGCGCCCGGTGGAGCCCGATGTGTAGATGGTGTAGGCGAGGTTTTCCGCTTCGAGCCGGGTGGGCAGGTCCGCGCCAGGGACGGCATCCAGCGAGTCGCCCAGTTCGTCCAGCAGCAGTGCCCGCACCGTCGTCGGTACCGGCAGGCGCTCGGCCAGCGCGCGCTGGGTCAGCAGCAGCTCGATGCCGCTGTCCTCGATCATGTAGGCCAGGCGATCCTCGGGGAACGCCGGGTCCAGCGGCAGGTAGGCGCCGCCGGCCTTGAGGATGGCGAGCAGCCCCACCAGCATGTCCACGCTGCGCTCCACCGAGAGCCCCACCAGCACGTCCGGCCCCACCCCCAGCTCGACCAGCCGGCCGGCCAGGCGATTGGCGCGACGGTTGAGATCGGCATAGCCCAGCCGTTCCCCGCCGATCACCAGGGCGATGGCGTCGGGATCACGCGCCACCTGGGCCTGGAACAGCTCATGGACGAAGCGCGCCTCCGGCAGCGCGACCGCCGTGTCGTTCAGCTCCACCAGCATCGCCTGCTGCTGGCTCGCATCCAGCAGCGGCAGCTCGCCGACGGCCTGCTCCGGCCTGGCCAGGATGCCGCGCAGCAGGTTCAGCCAATGGCCGGCCATGCGCTCCACCGTGGCGGCGCAGAACAGGTCGGTGGCGTAGGTCATGGAGGCGCTGATGCCGTCGGGATGCTCGAGCGTCTCCAGGGTCAGGTCGAACGACGCCGTGCGGGTCTCGCCCTGCAGCCCCTCGACCCGCAGCCCACCCACCGGCGCCCCGCGTGCAGGGCCCTCCGTCTGGTGGTTGAACAGCACCTGGAACAGCGGCGTATGGCTGAGGTTGCGCTCCGGCTGCAGCGCCTCCACCAATTGTTCGAAAGGCAGGTCCTGGTGGGCCTGGGCCCCCAGCGCCGCCTGCTTGACGTCCTGCAGCAGCGCGCGGAACGGCGCCTGGCCGTCGACCTCGCTGCGCAGGACCTGGGTGTTGACGAAGAAACCGATCAGGCGCTCGGTCTCCACCCGGTTGCGGTTCGCGGTGGGCACGCCGACGCGGATGTCGTCCTGCCCGCTGTAGCGGTGCAGCAGGGCCTGAAAGGACGCCAGGAGCAGCATGAACAGGCTGACGCCCTCACGCTGGGCCATCTGCTTCAACCCGGATGACAGGCCGTCGTCCAGCGCGACCTCCAGGCGCGCGCCGCGGTAGCTCATCACCGCCGGGCGCGGGAAATCGGTGGGCAGTTCCAGCACCGGCTGCCGCCCGCCGAGCAGGCCCGTCCAGTACTCCAGCTGCCGTTCGCGCTCGCCCGCTTCCATCCAGTGCCGCTGCCAGATGGCGTAGTCGACGTACTGGATCGGCAGCGGCGGCAACTCGGGCGCCTGGCCACGGCTGAAGCCGGCATAGAAGGTGACCAACTCCTCCACCATGACCTGCATCGACCAGCCATCGGAGACGATGTGGTGCAGCACCACTATCAGCAGGTGATCGTCATCGGCCAGGCGCAACAGGCGGACGCGCAGCAGCGGCCCGTTCTGCAGGTCGAAGAGCTGCTCGGTCTGCTCCTCGATCAATTGGCGCAGCTGCTCGGCATCCGGCACCTGCGCCAGGGGCTCGGCCACCAGCGTCAGCGGTGCCGGCGAGCCGACCCGCTGGGAGGTCGCCTCACCGTCCTGGACGAAGGTGGTGCGCAGGCTGTCGTGCCGCGCGACCAGGGCGTTGAAGCTGCGCTCCAGCGCCGCCACATCCAGCGCGCCATGCAGGCGCAGGGCCGTGGGCATGTGGTAGGCGGCGCTGTCCGGGTCGAGCTGCCAGAGGAACCATTGGCGCTCCTGGGCGAAGGACAGCGGCAGGCTGTCGAACGCATCGCTCACCGGCGGGATCGGCAGGTTCGCCGGCGACACGTTTTCTTCACGCATCTTCTGCAGGTACTGCCTGCGCTTCTCCAGTGGCAACGTGATGAAGCGCCTGGCGATGCGTAAAGCAACCGTGTTGTCCATCAAACCTCCTCCATTTCATCGAGCAGGGCCTCGAGCCTGCTCAATGTCGACGTACTCGTTGGCGCCCCGGTCTGTTGCAGCTGGGCGACGAAGTCCCCCAGTACCGGGTGCTGGAATATCAATTGCGGGGTGAGGCTCATGCCCAGCTCCAGTTGCAGGCGCGAAACCACGTTCACCGCCAGCAACGAGTGCCCGCCCCGTTCGAAGAAATCGTCGCCGAGCCCGACCTGATCGAGCTTCAGCACGTCCTGCCAGATGGCGGCGACCTTCAGCTCCAGCTCGCTGCCGGGCGCCACGTAGGCCACCTGCAGCGGGCGGGCATCCGGCGCCGGCAGTGCCTTGCGATCCAGCTTGCCGTTGGTGGTCAGCGGCAGGCGGTCCAGGAACACCACCTGGCCGGGCACCATGAAGTCCGGCAGGTGATCGGCCAGGCGCGCCTTCAGGCGTTCGCCGAGCACCGCTTCGGCCGGCTCCAGCGCACCCTCCTCGGCGACCACATAGGCCACCAGGGCCTGGCCGTCCGGGGCCAGGACCACGGCTTCACGCACCTCCGGCTGGGCCCGCAGGCGGGCCTCGATCTCGCCGAGTTCGATGCGCAGGCCACGGACCTTGACCTGGTGGTCGATGCGCCCGATGTATTCGATGACGCCGTCCACCGCGTAGCGCACCAGGTCCCCGGTGCGGTACAGCCGCCCGCCCTCGCGACCGCTGCGGGCGAAGGGATCGGGTATGAAGCGCTCGGCGGTCAGCGCCGGTCGCTGGTGATAACCACGGGCCAGCGAATCGCCGGCGATGTACAGCTCGCCCACGGCGCCAATGGCACAGGGCTGCAGCGCGCAGTCGAGAACATAGGTGCGCACGTTGCCCAGCGGGCGGCCGATAGCGACCGTGCGGCGCTCGTCACCCTCGGCGGCTGCCACGAGGTGGCTGGTGCTGTCGATGGTGGCTTCCGTCGGCCCGTAGAGGTTGTGCAGCTCACCGTCGAACAGCGCCATCGCCTGGTCCGCCAGGTGCTGGCCCAGGGCCTCACCGCCGCAGAGCAACAGGCGCAGGGAGGCCAGCTGCTCGCGCCGGGCCAGGGGCAGCAGGGCCTGCAGCAGCGAGGGGGCGAGCTGCAGGACGCTGATCCGCCAGCGCGCCACCTCGGCCCAGAGACGGGTCAGGTCGAGGTTCAGGTCCGGGCTCGCCAGGACCAGCTGCGCACCGCTCATCAACGGCAGCCAGAATTCCCAGACCGAGGCGTCGAAGCTGATCGCGGTCTTCTGCAGCACGCGGTCCTCGGCCTGCAGCGCCAGGCGGTCCTGCATCCACGCCATGTGGTTGCTCAGCGCGCTGTGGCGGATGCCCACGCCCTTGGGGCGCCCGGTGGAACCGGAGGTGTAGATCACATAGGCCAGGTTCTGCCCGTCCGGCGAAACCGCCGGGTCGCGCTCGTCGCGGCTGGCCAGCGCTTCGTCCAGGCCATCCAGCGCCAGGCAGCTCACGCCGCTGTCGGCGAACCGCGTCTCCAGGGCGCGCTCGCTGAGCAGCAGGGCGATGCCGCTGTCCTCGACCATGTAGGCCAGGCGGTCCTGCGGGTAGGCCGGGTCCAGCGGCACATAGGCGCCACCGGCCTTGAGGATCGCCAGCAGCCCGACCACCATCAGCGGCCCTCGCTGCAAGGCGAGCCCCACCAGCACATCGGGACCCACGCCGCGTTCGATCAGCAGGTGCGCCAGGCGGTTGGCTTGGGCGTTGAGCTGCCCGTAGATGAGGCTCTGCCCCTCTGCCAGCACGGCCACGGCCTGGGGCTGGCGCTGTGCCTGGAAGGCCACCCACTGGTGCACCTGGCGCGCATCCCGCGGCGCGGTCTCGGTGGCGTTCCACTGCTCCACCACGCGGGTGTGCATCGGTGCGTCCAGCAGGCCGAACTCGCCGAGACGACGCTGGGCATTCGAACCGGGCATCTGCATCAGCAGGTGCACCATCTGGTCACCGAGGCCCTGGATCGATTCGCGGGAATAGCAAGCGTTGGCATAGGTGAAGTGCAGGTTGAGGATGTCACTCAGATGAACGGCCAGGGCCAGCGGGAAATTAGTTTGTTCCCGGTTGCCGAGGGCGCCGAAGCCGAGCCCGTCCGGTGCGCTGTCCTGCAGCGCCTGGGAGACCGGGTAGTTCTCGAACACCAGCAAGGTGTCGAACAGGCTGTCCCCGCCCTGCCCCGCCCAGCGCTGGATGTCGTACAGCGGCGTGTGCTCGTGCTCGCGCAGCGCCAGGTTCTGCGCCTGCAACGCCTGCAGCAGGTCGACGAGGGGTTGCTCGGGACGCGGGCTGGCGATCACCGGCAAGGTGTTGATGAACAGGCCGATCTGCTCCTGGATGCCCCGCAGTTCGGCCGGGCGACCGGCCACCGTGGCGCCGAACGCAACGCCGTCCTGCCCCGTGTGGCGTTGCAGCAGCAACAGCCAGGCGGCCTGCACCAGGGTATTGAGCGTGACCTTCTGTTGCCGGGCGAACTCGCCCAGGCGCTGGCATTCCTCCCGCGAAAGCGAGCGATGGAAGCTGTCGTGACTGGGCTCGTCGACCCGGGAGGCGCGCGGCTGGTCCGGCCCGGCCAGGCGGGTCGGCGCGTCGAGGGCCGCCAGTTGGCCACGCCAGAAGGTTTCGCTGGCAACGGGATCGCGCCCCGCCAGCCAGGCGATGTAGTCGCGGTAGCGCCCGCCCTGGCGCACCACCTGCTGCCCCGCATAGCGCTGCAGCACCTCGCCAAGCAGCTGCGAATTGCTCCAGCCATCCATGAGGATGTGGTGGTGGGTGTAGACCAGGTGCCAGGCGCCTTCGCCGACCTGCACCAGGGCCAGGCGCAGCAAGGGCGCACGGGCCAGGTCGAAGCCCTGCTCCAGCTCGGCGGTCGCCAGGGCATCGAGCGCGGTGGTCAGGTCATCGCGGCCACGCCAGTCGTGCCGTGCGAAAGGAACCTCGACCTGGCGCTGGACGACCTGCAGCGGCCGCTCCAGGCCACCTTCCCAGATGAACCGGCTGCGCAGGATGTCGTGGGCTTCCACAGCTTCCTGCCAGGCCCGCTGGAAACGCTCGGGGTCGAGCCCCTGCATGTCCAGGCGCATCTGGTTGATGTAGTGGCCGGTGCCCGGCTCATACAGGCTGTGGAACAGCATGCCCTGCTGCATCGGCGTCAGCGGGTAGAGGTCGTCGACCTCGCGAGCGGAAACCGGCAGCGCATCCAGCTGCCCCTGGCCGAGCCCGGCCAGGGGGAAGTCCGAGGGCGTCACGCCCTGGTTGATCGGCTGGGCGCAGTGTTCGATCAGCTGCTCCAGCTCGGCGGCATAGTCATCGGCCAGTCGCTGGATCGTCTGCTCGTCGAACTGCTCGCGGCTGAAGGTCCAGCCCAGGCTCAGCTCGCCGTCGTACACCTGGCCGTTGAGGCTCAGCCAGTTGCCCAGGGGCGCCAGCGGGCTGTGGTCGGCGCCGGAACCCTCGCGGGCCGGGCGGAACAGTGCCGCCTGGCTGTCGTCGAAGCTGCCGTCGAACTGGCCGAGGTAGTTGAAGGTCAGGCGCGGCTCGGGCAGTGCCCGCAGCGCGGCACGGGCGCTCTCGTCCCCCAGGTAGCGCAGCGCACCGAAGCCCGTGCCCTTGTCGGGAACGGCCCGCAGCTGCTCCTTGATCGCCTTGATCGACGCCGCCAGGGCGCCCGCCGGCGTGAGCTTCACCGGGAACAGGCTAGTGAACCAACCGAGGGTGCGGGTCAGGTCGATGTTGGGGAACAGCTCCTCACGGCCATGGCCTTCCAGCTGGATGAGGGTGTTCGGCTGCCCGGTCCAGCGGCAGATCACCCGTGCCAGCGCGGTGAGCAGCAGGTCGTTGACCTGGGTGCGGTAGGCCTTGGGGGCCTCCAGCAACAGGCGACGGGTCGCCTCCCGGCCCAGCTGGGTGAACAGGGTGCGCGCCAGGCGCACCTCACGGGGTGCATCCGGATGCTCGCAGGGCAGCTCGGCGCAGGCGTCCTGCAGGTGCTCCTGCCAGAACCCCAGCTGCCGTTGCAGGGTTTCGCTGCAGGCATGGCGCTGCATCTGCTCGGCGAACGCCTTGACCGAACTGGTCTTGGACGGCAGCCGCACCGGCTCGCCGCCCTGCACCTGGCGGTAGGCGATCTGCAGGTCGTCGAAGAGGATGCGCCAGGAGACGCCATCGATCGCCAGGTGGTGGACCACCAGCTGCAGGCGCTGGCTGCCGTCCGCCAGGGTGGCCAGCACCGCGCGCAGCAGCGGGCCGTCCTGCAGGTCCAGGCTGCGCTGGGCCCGCTCGAGCAGCGCGTCCAGGGCGGCGGCATCCGCGACACGGGCCTCCCAGAGCAGGCTGGCATGCGCCCAATCCTGCTCCTGGCGATCGAGGTCACGGTGGGTCGCTTCCCAGCCTTCCACGCCCTCGACGAAGCTCAGGCGCAGGGCATCGTGATGCCTGACCAGGCTGCGCAGGGCCTGCTCCAGCACCCCGGGCTGCAACGGGCTGGCCGGGGCCAGCAACACCGACTGGTTGTAGTGATGGCGTTCGGGGATGGGCTCGGCGAAGAAGGCTTGCTGGATCGGCAGCAAGGGCGTGCTGCCCAGGACCGGCCCCTGGTCCACGACGAACGCTTCGTCGCCCACCTGCGCAACGCCGGCCAGTGCCTGGATGGTCTGGTGCTGGAACAGGTCCTTGGGCGTGATGCGGATGCCGTCCTGACGGGCGCGGCTCACCACCTGGATGGAGATGATCGAGTCGCCGCCCAGTTCGAAGAAGTTGTCGTTGAGCCCCACCCGCTCCAGCTTCAGCACGTCCTGCCAGATCACCGCCAGGCGCTGCTCCAGCT